>CAJTSV010000033.1:33042-34796 GCA_910579075.1 uncultured Eubacterium sp. | reverse complement strand
TGTGGCAGCGGAAGGGGACGAATTTTAACTTACCGCAATGAGGACAGCCATACATAGCCCCGCCAAAAGAGGGATTGCCGCAGTTGATCATTTTATCCACGTTTTCAACGACGGAAGCACGTGGATGCAATATATAAATCATTTCTTCATAATGGTCTCTAAAAATATCTTGTAGTATGCTCATGAGATTATTATGCAGGAAAAGAGCAAAAAAAGAAACCCCTAATTCCCCTCATGAATGAGGGGCTAGGGGAGTTGATGTGTCGAAGACACTTTTTTACTGCCCAAAAAGAGCTTCTGCGGTTGACAAATCAGGTCTATATGTGATAGACTTGTTGCAGGAGGTCTATCACATATAGACCTTTCGGTGCGCAGAATAGATGAAAAAGAGGGGGATTCACTTATGCAGGACAATTACAGGCTTGCGGAAACGGAAGCAAAATTTGCAGATATTATCTGGGAGCACGAACCGGTCGCATCCATGCAGCTGGTAAAATTATGTGAAGAAAAGCTTCACTGGAAAAAGTCCACGACGTTTACGGTGCTGAAAAAGCTGTGCAGCAGGGGGCTGTTCCGGAACGAGAAAGCGGTTGTGACTGCGCGGATAAGCCGGGAAGAATTTTACGGGGAAAAGGGCCGCCAGTTTGTGGACGAAGCGTTTGGCGGCTCCCTGCCAAAATTTCTGACTGCTTTTATTGGCAGAAAGAAATTAAGCGGGGAACAGGTCGAGGAAATGAAATCCCTGATAGAAAGCTATCGGGATGATGCATAAGCACAAAAGCCCGCTGGCAGGGAAGCTGCCAGAAAGCGGAGCTGGCGTGTGCATGGAAAGGAGCGGAAAGCATGGATGTATGGAGTCTGACAGAACAGGTGTTTTTAAAATTATTCAATATGAGCATAACGGCAGGGTACTGCGTGCTGGCTGTGCTGCTGTTTCGTGCCGTGTTAAGGAGGCAGCCGAAAATCTATTCCTATTTATTGTGGGTATCTGTTTTTTTCCGGCTGGCCTGTCCGGTATCGGTGAAAAGCCCGTTTAGCCTGTTAAAAATCAGTACACAGACCGTGCCGCAGGATATCGGGATGCATGCCGTGCCGCATATCCAAAGCGGCTCTGTGCGGGCAGACCGTGCAGTGAACCGGATTCTCAGCCAGGAAGCGTTTGTGCCAAAACCATATGAAAGCGTGAATCCGATGCAGGTGTATCTGGCGCTGGCAGCCTGTGCATGGGCAGCCGTGCTGCTTGTGCTGGTGCTTGTAAGCGCCGTATCTTATGTGCGGCTTGCCAGAAAGCTGCGCGGTGCCAGCCTGCTGGAAGCGGGTGTCTATGAAAAGGAAGGCATCTGCACGCCGTTTGTGTGCGGTGTGCTTCACCCGCGGATTTACCTTCCGAAAGAGCTTTCCCAGCCAGGCAGGCAGTTTGTGCTGGAGCATGAAAAAACGCATGTCAGGCGCAGGGATTACCTGGTAAAGCAGGCGGCATTTTTTATCTGCTGCGTGCACTGGTTCAATCCGCTGGCATGGCTGGCTTTTGTCCTGATGTGCCGTGATATGGAAATGTCGTGTGATGAAAGCGTTATCCGCAAGCTTGGGCAGGAATCCCGCAAAGCATATTCCGCGGCGCTTTTGTCAGTGGCCAGCGGCAGAAAAATCATACTGGCCGGGCCGCTTTTCTGCGGCGAAGGCGGAATCCGCCAGCGGATTGCAAATGTGCTGCGCTATAAAAAAAAGGCGCTGTGGCTCAGTGTCCTTTTGGC
>CAJTSV010000033.1:5593-33022 GCA_910579075.1 uncultured Eubacterium sp. | reverse complement strand
GTAACAGCGGTTACAGCCGGCTTGCTGTTTAGTCCCGGGGAAGAAATCCAGGCCGGACAGGACAGTGGCGGGGAAGGCACGGGCACGCGGCAGGAGCAGCCCGGCACGGATGAAAACATGGGCACGCAGGAGCAGCCCGGCACGGATGCGGATAAAAACACGGGCACGCAGCAGCAGCCTGGCACGGATGCGGATGAAAACGGCAGAGGGCCGCGGACCGGTTATGACGGAGCGGATGATATGAGCCGCGTGGTGCAGTATGAGGGATATCTGGACGAAAGCCCGTATCAGGAATGGCGGGATGCCTGTCCGCAGCCGGATTTCGATTTTGACGGAAAAACAGACCGCATTTACCGCACGGTGTCTGAGAGTACGGTTTCTTACCGGATAGAGTTTGGAAATGGTGACCGGCTGGAGCTTGGGGAGTCGGACAGCTTTTTTATGGTTCCTGAAATTTCTTCCGCGCATGTGCCGTATGGGGACTCGGTTATGATTCTGTCTGCCGGGCAGCACCCGGAAGATACAGACCCGTTAGACTGCGGGGATATCAGCCTGTATGCAAAGCTTGGAAAGGATTATGCGAAAATAAGCCTTCCGCACCCGGACGGGCCTTCTGCTGCCGGCACTGCCCGAAACAGGGCCGGGTATTTTATCACGGAATCCTATGATTCCGGCCGCGGTATGATAAAGGCCGAAATCAGGGATGCAGGGCTGACACTGGAGTTAAAGCCGGGCGAAGCGGCAGAAGATGGATTTATGGCGGAAAGCCGGACAGCTTTTGATGCACGCTTTATATCCTGTCAGGGAGAGACCTGTATTGCGCTTTACCAGAATGCGGGCGGCAAATGGCGGCAGGATATTGTGGTCTTTGTGCTGAAAGTTCATCCCACACACCGGTCTGGCATGGAGCCGTTTGACTTGGAGCTGGTTTTTGCAGGCTGGGAACAGGAGCTGGAACCGGACGGACTGACACCAGCACAGACAGCGGACAGATAAACCGGAGCGTTTTTCATTGTTAATATTTTGATAACATGCCGAAATAGTTTATGAATATTTTATATTTATTTTTGCATAAATATCTGCTAAAATAAAAACAGATAACAGAATGCGAAAGCGTGAAGCTGTCAGGACGCAGGCATGTACATGAGTCAAAAGGAGACAATGTGAAAATGAAAGACGGGAATGAATTGCGCAATACACAGGGCATGCTGATTTATACGAGTGATGACTGTACCGGATGCAATAAATGTGTGCGGGTATGCCCCACACTGGTGTCCAATATTGCACAGGATAACAAAATCCTGGTTAACCGGGACAGCTGCGTGGCGTGCGGGGCATGCTTAAAGGCGTGCGGCCATGGAGCCAGGACTTATTACGATGATACGGAAGCATTTTTTTCGGATTTGAAAGGCGGGCGGAAGATATCGGTTATTGTTGCACCGGCGTTTCTGGCCAATTATCCGAAGGAGTACAGGCGCGTGCTCGGATATCTGAAATCCCTGGGCGTGCGGCATATATACAGTGTATCGTTTGGTGCGGATATTACAACCTGGGGATATCTGAAATATATCACAGAGCATCATTTTACAGGAGGCATCAGCCAGCCATGCCCGGCGGTCGTGGATTATGTGGAAAAATATATCCCGGAGCTGATTCCGCGCATGATGCCGGTGCAAAGCCCGATGATGTGCATGGCGATATACATAAAAAAATATCTGAAAATTACAGATGACCTTGCATTTATCAGCCCCTGCGTGGCAAAAAAGGCCGAAATCACGGATGCGAACAATCATGGGTATGTAAAGTATAATGTTACATTTGCAAAGCTGATGCAGCATATCGGCCGGGATTATGCAAAAAGCCCGGAATATACCGACGAGCTGGAATACGGCATGGGCTCCCTGTACCCGATGCCGGGCGGCCTGCGGGAGAATGTGGAGCATTTTCTGGGAAAAAGCCAGGTGGTTTTGCAGGTGGAAGGGGAGCAGGAAGCATACCGCTATCTGCATGAATACTTAAAACGCGTGAAAAATAAGGCGGAGCTTCCGCTGATGCTGGATATTTTAAACTGCGCAAAGGGATGCATTTACGGGCCGGCGACAGACCCGGAAAGAAATACGGATGATGTCATTCTGACCCTGAGCAGGATGCGTGATACGGACAGCAAAAACGTGCAGAGCAGAAAAAAGGGCTTCCCGGGCAGGAAAAGCAGGAATCCATGGACGGAGCAGATTCCGCCAAAGGAACGGCTTGCAAACCTGATGGAAGCATTTAAAGAACTCGATTTGCAGGACTTTATCCGCAGCTACGATACGTCCAAGGCGATTCAGGTGAAGATGCCTTCGGAAAACGAACTGAAACAGATTTATTTAAGCATGAATAAAGATACGCCGAAAAAACAGGCCATCAACTGCAGTGCCTGCGGTTATGAGACCTGCAGGGATATGGCATATGCGATTTATAATCATGTCAATGCAAAGGAAAACTGCATTCATTATATTAAGGAGCTGGCGGAACAGGAGCAGCAGAAGATGGCAGAAGTCAGCAAGCAGCAGCAGCTCGAGCATGAACAGCGGGGCAATAAAATCGATGCCATCAAAGGCGATTTTACAACACTGTCCAATGCCGTTTCCGAGCTGAATGAAGCCAATGAAGCATCTGCCCATGAGGCAGGCGACCTGGCAGGCAAGCTGACGGATATCGCAAATTTCTGCTACAGCCTGAAGGATTCCCTGGCAAGCATTCTGAATTTTATTGATATTTACAAAAATACGAGTGAAAATATTGTCAGCATTGCAAATAAGACAAACCTGCTGTCGCTCAATGCTTCGATAGAAGCAGCCCGGGCAGGAGAGCAGGGGCGCGGCTTTGCGGTTGTGGCAGAACAAATCCGCGGCCTTTCGGCATCCATTAAGACGCTGGTAGCAAAAGACAACCAGCAGGCAGAGGATATTATTCCGAAAGTAGATGCCGGCGTAGAGTCTATCAAGGAGCTGATTGACAATATGAACCATATGAGCGACCGCGTAGCTGCGATAGCTGCAAATTCAGAGGAAATCGCGGCCCAGACTGCAAATGTCCAGCATATGGCGCAGGATTTGCAGGAGTCGGTGGAAGAAATATAACAAAAGATTTGGTTTACGGCAGATTCTGGAACAGGGCTGCTGCATTCAGGAATTTTCATACAGGCTGTGGAAACCTGCGGGTTTCCAATGATTCTGTCTGGGATGTGAAATTCGCAATGCAGCAGTCTTGTTTTGATTCTGAAAAATTTTGCAGTGAATAGTAACTTAGAACCTGCAAAAATATAAAAAAAGACTTGACATTTCCGGAAGGCAGGAATATCATGTACATATGAACAATTGTTCATATGAAAAAATAATAAATTATAAATCATTCTGCATGGAAACGTTCAGGCATGCAGAAACAGGAAAACAGGAAGGAGGGAATCGGATTGCTGCAAAAAGAACTGGAATGCTGCGAAACAACCGAAGTACATGCAGAGCTGTTAAAAAAGGTCAGTGCCCAGATGCCGCCGGAAGAAGAATTGTATGACCTGGCAGAGCTGTTTAAGGTATTTGGAGATTTTACCAGAATCCGGATTCTGTTTGTATTATTTGAAGCAGAAGTCTGCGTCTGCGACCTGGCAGAGGCGCTGCATATGACCCAGTCTGCCATTTCGCACCAGCTGAAAATATTAAAAAATTCCAGGCTGGTCAAAAGCAGGCGGGAAGGAAAATCGGTGTTTTATTCCCTGGCAGATACCCATGTCAGGACCATTATCGGGCAGGGGCGCGAACATATTGAAGAATGAATAAAAAATTCACGTAAAGAAAGGAAAGAGAGAATCATGAAAAAGAAATTTAAATTACAGGACCTGGATTGTGCAAACTGTGCTGCAAAAATGGAAGAAGCAATTAAAAAGCTGCCGGGCGTGCATGACGCATCCGTAAGCTTTCTGATGCAGAAAATGACGATAGATGCCGAGGATGAAAAATTTGATGAAATTATGAAACAGGCTGTGGAAGCATGTGCCAGGGTAGAGCCGGACTGTAAAATTATTTTGTAGCAGGCCTGATGTCCTGTCAGGATTTTCACAGGCGTGTGCTGCGGAACCTGCTATGGTACCTGCAGCCGAAAGGAGTATTTGATTATGACCAAAAAACAAAAAACAATGCTTTTGCGTATTCTTCTGGCATTTGCTGTATTTGCCGCGCTGCTTGTATGTGAGCATGCCGGAATGCTCAAGCAGCTTTCCGGGCCGGTGCTGTTTCTGGTTTATGCTGTGCCATATCTTGTGATTGGCTATGACATCATCTGGAAGGCGTTTCGCAATATCAGCCACGGCCAGGTGTTTGACGAAAATTTCCTGATGATGCTTGCGACCTTCGGTGCCTTCGGCGTGCAGGAATATTCAGAAGCGGTTGCTGTCATGCTGTTTTACCAGGTCGGGGAGCTGTTCCAGGGCTATGCGGTCGGGAAATCCCGCCAGTCGATTGCCGCAATGATGGACATCTGCCCGGAATATGCCAATATCGAGCAGGACGGACAGCTTGTGCGCGTGGACCCGGATGACGTGGAAACCGGCAGCATTATCGTTATCAAGCCGGGGGAGCGCATTCCGTTAGACGGCGTTGTGACAAAAGGGGAGTCGTTTATCGATACGGCAGCACTGACCGGGGAATCCGTGCCGCGAAAAGCAGCTGCAGGAGATGAGATTATCAGCGGCTGTGTCAATGGCAGCGGCACGCTGAAAGTACGCGTTACAAAAGAATTTGACGATTCGACCGTGGCCAAAATACTGGAGCTGGTCGAAAATGCATCCAGCCAGAAAGCAAAAACAGAAAATTTCATTACCCGGTTTGCAAAATATTATACCCCGGCCGTAACGATTGCAGCCGTAATACTGGCGCTTCTGCCGCCGCTGGTTCTTGGGGGCGGATGGGCACAGTGGATGCAGAGGGCCTGCATTTTCCTTGTCATTTCCTGTCCCTGTGCGCTTGTTATTTCCGTGCCGCTTGGCTTTTTTGGCGGAATCGGCGCGGCGTCCCGGATTGGCGTGCTTGTCAAGGGCAGCAATTACCTCGAAGCCATGTCCGAAATTACAACCGTGGTTTTTGACAAAACAGGAACACTGACAAAAGGCGAATTCAAAGTGACCGAAATCCTGCCGTCGGCCCGGTCTGACGCACAGGAGCTGCTGGAGCTTGCAGCACGCGGCGAGGGCTATTCCAATCACCCGATTGCCGTATCGCTGAGGGCTGCGCTCAAAGAGATGTATGGAAAAGAAGCGGACATGGCACAGGTAACCGGTGCGGAGGAAATTGCAGGGCACGGGCTGCGCGTAAACGTAGATGGCAGGAAGGTGCTGCTTGGAAACGAAAAGCTGATGAAACAGGAGCAGGCTGCATATGAGCCGTGCACAAGTGCAGGCACCGTGGTCTATGCAGCGGCAGATGGCATATTTCTCGGCGCGATTGTCATAGCAGACACCATAAAGGACGGGGCGCAGGGCGCGCTTGCAGATATGAAGCGCTCCGGCGTGAAAAAGACCGTTATGCTGACCGGAGACCGCAGGCCTGCGGCAGAGCAGGCTGCACGGGAGCTTGGCATTGACGAGGTGCATGCGGAGCTTCTCCCGGCAGACAAGGTGGCCTGTGTGGAACAGCTGTTAAACAGCCAGAAGGAAAAAGAGCGGCTGGCGTTTGCCGGAGACGGCATCAACGACGCCCCGGTGCTTACAAGGGCAGATATCGGAATCGCAATGGGCAGCATGGGCTCCGATGCAGCGATAGAAGCAGCCGATATTGTGCTGATGGATGATGATATTACCAAAATTGCAGCCATTGTGCGCATTTCCAGAAAGACCATGCGCATCGTAAAGCAGAACATTGTGTTTGCGCTCGGCGTCAAGGCGCTTGTGCTCATTCTGGGAGCCTTCGGGGCGGCAAATATGTGGGAAGCCGTCTTTGCGGATGTCGGGGTTTCCGTCCTTGCCATCCTCAATTCCATGCGGGCGCTGAAAGCGGAGCAGAACGGGCATTGACATCGTATATGACACCATATTCAGAAAAAAGGGATGTCAGCCGGTAACAATACCGAAGCACGAGCCGATTAAAAAAGTTTATGTTGGAATGGTAAGACAGATTGTAGAAAGTGAGGCAGGAAACGATGAAGACGCTGAATGAATATATGGCAATGTCCTATCGGATGGAACTTGTGGAAGATAAAGATGAGGGGGATTTATTGCCTGCTATCCTGATTTGCCGGGGTGTATTACCTGCGGTGAAACAGCACAGTCAGCGGTAATCAATGCACAGGATGCAAAAAGGATAAAGCCCCGAAAGAAGCAGGCTTCAAACGGGCTTTATCCTTAATAAAATATAACCAGTCTGCGAATTCCGGTTAATTATCAGCCGCATCACTTTCGGACATCGAATATACCTGGCGCTTTCTCGCCATTTCATCACTTTCCAGATATTCATCATAGGTCGTGACTTTATCCACAATCGTGCCGTCCGGCATAAACTCAATAATCCGGTTTGCCGTCGTCTGTACGACCTGGTGGTCGCGGCAGGCAAATAATATCGTGCCCGGGAATTTTATCATGCCGTTATTCAGTGCCGTAATGGCTTCCATATCCAGGTGGTCGGTCGGCTCGTCGAAAATCAGCACATTCGAGCCTTCAATCATCATGCGGGAAAGCAGCACGCGTACTTTCTCCCCGCCGGATAATACTTTCATTTTCTTGACGCCGTCTTCCCCGGCAAACAGCATGCGCCCCAAAAAGCCGCGGACATACGTTGCGTCCTTGATTTCTGAAAACTGTGTCAGCCATTCGGTAATAGACAGGCTTGTATCAAAAATCCCGGTATTGTCTTTTGGGAAATAAGACTGGCTGGTCGTCACGCCCCATTTATAATTGCCCTCGTCCGGCTCCAGTTCCCCGGCAAGAATCTGAAACAGCGTTGTCTTGGCCAGCTCGTTGCTTCCGACAAACGCGATTTTGTCGTCATGCCCCATGACAAACGAAACGCGGTCGAGCACCTTCACGCCGTCAATGGTTTTGCTCATGTTTTCCACAGTCAGCACCTCGTTGCCGATTTCACGCTCCGGGCGGAAATCAATATACGGGTACTTCCGGCTGGACGGCTTGATTTCATCAAGCTGGATTTTTTCCAGCGCGCGTTTTCTGGAAGTCGCCTGCTTGGATTTGGAAGCATTGGCCGAAAAGCGGGAAATAAACTCCTGCAGCTCCTTGATTTTTTCTTCCTTCTTTTTATTGGCTTCTTTCATCTGCTTGATTAACAGCTGGCTGGATTCATACCAGAAATCGTAGTTTCCGGCATAGAGCTGGATTTTGCCGTAATCAATATCCGCGGTATGCGTGCATACTTTATTTAAAAAATACCGGTCATGCGATACGACAATAACCGTATTTTCAAAATTAATCAGGAATTCTTCCAGCCAGGCAATCGCATCCAGGTCCAGGTGGTTGGTCGGCTCGTCTAAGAGCAGGATGTCCGGGCTGCCAAACAGCGCCTGTGCCAGCAGGATTTTTACTTTCAGGGAGCCTGGCAGGCTTTTCATGGCATTGCAATGCTCCTGGGCAGGAATGCCGAGCCCGGTTAAGAGGGCAGCAGCGTCTGCTTCCGCGTTCCAGCCGTCCATTTCGGCAAATTCGGCTTCCAGCTCGCTTGCGCGGATGCCGTCCTCGTCGGTAAAGTCTTCTTTTGCATAAATGGCGTCTTTTTCCTTCATAATGTCATACAGGCGCTGGTTGCCCATAATGACGGTGTCCAGCACGGTAAATTCATCGTACTGGAAATGGTCCTGCTTTAAAAACGAAAGGCGCTGTCCGGCAGAAAGCACGACCGTTCCGTTTGTCGGCTCCAGCTCGCCGGATAAAATTTTTAAAAAAGTGGACTTTCCGGCACCATTGGCGCCAATCAGCCCGTAACAGTTTCCCTCGGTAAATTTGATATTGACATCTTCAAACAGGGCCTTTTTGCCGACCCTTAAGGTAACATTATTTGCACTTATCATGATTTCGTCCTCATTTTCCATCAGAATTAAAATAGCTTTCAGCCGCTTTTATTTATTATACATAAAACAGGCATAATTTCAAGAAAAAAGAAAAGAGATATCATATTGGGACATCCCCCTGCATAATATATCATATCCACAGCTGTCCAGACGGGAAAAAGGCAGTTTTTGTGCACTCTGACAGTCTTTTGCCGGAAAATTTAGCAGATTGCACCCCGATTTGTACAACTAACAACCTTTACAATCGACAGATTAAATGATAAAATTGTATCATAAAGTCGCTTTGCGGCGAAAGAAAGAAGGAGGATATAAACAATGCCTAGAGCAAAAAAATCTATGGACGGTAATACAGCAGCGGCTCATGTAGCGTATGCGTATACAGAAGTAGCTGCCATTTACCCGATTACCCCATCCAGCCCAATGGCAGATACGGTTGACCAGTGGTCTGCAGCAGGACAGGATAACATCTTCGGAGATCAGGTGAAAGTAGTAGAAATGCAGTCAGAAGCAGGTGCTGCAGGTGCAGTGCATGGCTCCCTTGCTGCAGGCGCCCTGACAACAACGTTTACAGCTTCCCAGGGCCTTCTGCTTATGATTCCGAATATGTATAAAATTGCTGGCGAACAGCTTCCATGCGTATTTGATGTATCGGCACGTACCGTTTCTGCACAGTCTTTGAATATTTTCGGTGACCACAGCGACGTATATGCATGCCGTCAGACTGGTTTCGCAATGTTATGCGAGACAAACCCGCAGGAAGTTATGGACTTAAGCCCGGTTGCGCATCTGGCAACAATTGAAGGCAAAGTTCCATTCTTAAACTTCTTCGACGGATTCCGTACATCCCATGAAATCCAGAAGATTGAAACCTGGGATTACGCAGACTTAAAAGAAATGTGCAACATGGACGCTGTCAAGGCATTCCGTGACCATGCATTAAATCCGGAACATCCGGCTATGCGCGGTTCCCACGAAAACGGAGACGTATTCTTCCAGCATCGTGAGGCATGCAACAAAGTATATGACGAGCTGCCGGCAGTTGTATCCAAATATATGGCTAAGGTTAATGAAAAGCTTGGCACAAACTATGACCTGTTCAATTACTACGGCGCGCAAGATGCAGAACGCGTTATCGTAGCAATGGGCTCTATCAATGACGTGGCAGAAGAAGTTATTGATTACTTAATGGCTAAGGGTGAGAAGGTCGGCCTTGTAAAAGTCCGCCTGTACCGTCCATGGGTTGCGGATGCATTTACAAAAGTGCTTCCTAAGACTGTTAAGAAAGTAGCTGTCCTTGACCGTACAAAAGAGCCGGGTTCTTTAGGCGACCCGCTGTACTTAGACGTAGCAGCTACACTCCGTGAAGCCGGCCTTGAATCCATCGTGCTTACAGGCGGCCGTTACGGATTAGGCTCCAAAGATACACCGCCTTCTTCTGTATTCGCTTTATTCAAAGAACTGGAAAAAGACGCTCCGAAGCCGCGCTTTACGATTGGTATCGTAGACGACGTAACCAATTTAAGCCTTCCGGAAGTAAAACCGGCTCCGATTACCGCAGCAGAAGGCACGGTAGAGTGCAAGTTCTGGGGTCTTGGCGGCGACGGTACGGTTGGTGCTAACAAGAACTCTACAAAGATTATCGGCGACCATACAGACAAATTTATCCAGGCATACTTCCAGTATGACTCCAAGAAAACAGGCGGTGTTACAATTTCGCATCTGCGTTTTGGTGACAAGCCAATCAGAAGCCCTTACTATATTAACCAGGCGGACTTCGTGGCATGCCACAACCCTGCTTATGTAAACAAAGGCTTCAAGATGGTGCAGGACGTAAAACCGGGTGGCGTATTTATGATTAACTGCCAGTGGTCTGACGAAGAATTAGAGCATCACTTAAATGCAGAAGCAAAGAAATATATTGCAGACAACAACATTCAGTTATATACCATCAACGCCATTGACAAGGCTATCGAAATCGGCATGGGCAAGCGTACCAATACGATTTTACAGTCAGCATTCTTCAAGCTGGCAAATGTTATGCCAATCGATGATGCCGTTGACTTTATGAAACAGGCAGCAAAGAAATCCTACGGCAAGAAGGGCGATGCGATTGTAGAAATGAACTACAAAGCAATCGATGCCGGCGTGGATGCAGTACATAAAGTAGAAATCCCGGCTTCCTGGTCGAATCCGCAGGCTGACCCGGCTCCGGCTGAATTAAAGGGACGCCCGGAAACCGTGAAGATGGTAAAAGAATTAATGGAGCCGATTTCCTTAATGGATGGCGACAGCCTTCCGGTATCTGCATTTATGGGCAATCCGGACGGACAGTTCGAACACGGCGCTTCCGCATACGAAAAACGCGGTACAGCTGTAACGGTTCCAACCTGGAGCGCTGAGAAATGTATTCAGTGTAACCAGTGTGCATTTGTATGTTCCCATGCAACAATCCGTCCGTTTATGTTAAGCGATGACGAAGTAAAAGCAGCTCCTTCAAACATCAAGCTTGCTGATACAAAGCCAAAGGCTGGCGAATACAAGTATACGATGAGCGTATCTCCGTTAGACTGTATGGGATGCGGCGAATGTATTACGGTATGTCCGGTAGGTGCCATCGAAATGGTTCCGCAGGAATCCCAGGCTGCTGAACAGCCGGTATTTGATTATTTAGCAGCAAACGTAGGCAAGAAGCCAGGCATGCCGGCTGACAATACCGTAAAGGGTTCCCAGTTCAACCAGCCGCTGCTTGAGTTCTCAGGCTCCTGTGCAGGCTGTGCGGAAACATCTTATGCGCGCCTGATTACACAGCTGTTTGGCGAGCATATGTACATTTCCAATGCAACCGGATGTTCTTCTATCTGGGGCGGACCTGCAGCTACATCGCCATATACGGTACATAAGGATTCCAAGAAGGGTCCGGCATGGGCAAACTCCTTATTCGAGGACAATGCAGAACACGGCATGGGCATGCAGATTGGCCAGCAGGTACTCCGTGACCAGGCTATCGCAAGCGCAAAGAAATGTGCAGAATCTGACAAGGCAGATGCAGCATTAAAAGATGCTTTTGCAAAATTCATGGAAACAAAGAATGATACAAAAGCAAATTCACCTGCAACAGACGCATTAGTAGCAGAATTAGAAAAAGCTGCTGCTGCCGGATGCCCGGACGCTGCTGCAGCAATTGATAAGAAAGATTACCTCGCTAAGAAATCCGTATGGATTTTCGGTGGTGACGGATGGGCTTATGATATCGGCTTCGGCGGATTAGACCATGTGCTTGCTTCCGGCGAGGATGTAAATGTAATGGTATTTGATACCGAAATGTACTCCAATACAGGCGGCCAGGCTTCCAAGGCTTCCAATATTGGTGAGGTATGCCAGTTCGCTGCTGCCGGCAAGGACGTAGGCAAAAAGAGCCTTGCAGAAATCGCTATGAGCTATGGCTATGTTTATGTAGCACAGATTGCACTTGGTGCAAATATGGCACATGCGGTAAAAGTGATTGCAGAAGCAGAAGCTTACAACGGCCCGTCCCTGATTATCGGCTACGCTCCATGTGAGCTGCACGGTGTCAAAGGCGGCATGAACCACTGCCAGGATGAAATGAAGAAAGCAGTTTCTGCTGGTTACTGGAACCTGTTCTCCTTCAATCCTGCATTAAAGGCAGAGGGCAAGAATCCATTTACCCTGACTTCCAAGCCAGGCGATGGAACCTATCAGGATTTCCTGAACAACGAGACACGTTACAGCCGTCTCGCACGTTCTTTCCCGGAAAGAGCAGAAAAACTGTTCAAAGAATCCGAGGAAGCTGCAAAAGAACGTTATACACATCTGGAGAGATTGGTAGAGCTTTATAAATAAAAAGCCAGATACTGGTATCAGTCAAAAACCGCTGCATGTTATATGCAGCGGTTTTTGTATGGAAAATTCGCACTAAAATTCTTTTTTCCGGTGAATCCGGACGGAAAGCAGATAGGAAGCAGCAAATATCAGAATGGCTGCCAGCGTAAATACAGTGAAGGTCAGCGGATGGTGCAGGTTCATTCCATTTGTCCATGGTGAAAGTACGGCTGCTGCTGCAATGGTGAAGGCAACGGCGCAAAATGCCGAAAGCAGGAGAACCATCTCGTTTTTGTCGGTTCCGAATTTCAGCATAACCGGGTACATCAGTCCGATGGAAACAGCAGAGAGCGTCAAGCCGTGTGCAAATCCATAAGCAAGGCCCAGGTAATCCAGCGGCAGGCCCGCAGCTGCACTAACGGCAGCCGTCAGGCTTCCCATGCACAGGCCCGCAGCCATCAGCAGGAGATAGAAAATATATTTTGCCTTTACAATGCCGTTTCGCGGAACGGGCAGGGTAATTTCAAACTGGTCCCATTTTGCAGCGGCATCTGCATGGAGGGAAGTGCCAATGCTCATAGCGAAAATATAAATCTGCACAGAAATCGTGACAGGGATGAGGCTGCTGTTTTTTGCAAAGCATGGCATAACAGACAAAAAGGCAGCGATAAAAAACGATATTTTAAGGCTGTTTTCCATGGCGTAGAAGCTGTTGCGGATAAGTCCTTTCATATAGGTTCTCCTTTCACATACAGCAGCATGATTTCATCGATGTCTGCCGGGGTAATCAGTGCTTTCGGGTATTTTCTGGCTGCTTTTTTCCGGTCTTTGACCAGCACCTGCCATTCATAGTCCTGCCTGCGGCATGCAGTGATGTCTTCTTTATCCAGTGCTTCAAGCTGTGCAGCGCCGCATTTGAGAATGCCATAGTTTTCCAGCAGCTCGTCTTTGGGCCTGGAAAAAACGAGTTTTCCCTGATGGATAAATACAATATAGTCCGCGATTTTTTCCAAATCACTGGTAATATGCGAGGACAGCAGAACGGAATGGCTTTCATCCTGTACGAATTCCAGAAACAGGTCCAGAATATCGTCCCGCATGACCGGGTCAAGCCCGCTTGTTGCTTCATCCAGAATCAGAAGGCGCGGATGGTGGGCGAAAGCTGCGGTAATGGACAGCTTCATTTTCATTCCTTTTGAAAAGGACTTGATTTTCTGCCGCAGCGGCACCTGCATGCGCTCCAGCGTCTGCCAGTACAGCGGTTCGTCCCAGGAAGGATAGACTTCTTTTAACACTTTGTTTAAACGCGCAGGGGTCAGTTCTTCGGAAAAATTGCTGCCGTCAAAAACAACGCCGATTTGTTCTTTATCGGAGCAGTCCAGCAGTCCGGCGTCTTTCCCGAATATTTTTATGCTGCCGCAGTCCTGCTGTATCAGCCCTAAAATGGCTCCTATCGTGGTGCTTTTTCCGGCTCCGTTTTCACCGATAAGTCCCGTAATGGCACCGGACGGGACGCTGAAAGAAATATTTTCCAGTGTAAAGCCGCTGTATTTCTTGCACAGTCCATGAAGTTCTAATGCGGGTATCATAGTTCGTTCTCCTCATATAACAGTTTTAACAGCCCGGTCAGCTTATCCAGCGTGATTCCGCAGGAACGGGCTGTTTCGATTGCTTCGGCAAAATGCGCTTCAATCCGTTTCTGCTGTTCTTCCAGATAAAAATCCTGGTTCTGCGCAGATACAAAACAGCCTTTGCCGGCAGATGTTTCAATAAAGCCGTCCGCCTGCAGCCGGTCATATGCTTTCTGGACAGTCAGCACACTGATGTGCAGCGACTTTGCCATGGCGCGGATAGACGGAAGGGATTCTCCGGCTTTCAGCTCCCCGCTCATAATCAGTGCTTTTATCTGGCTGGAAATCTGCTCATAGATGGGCTTGCTTGCGTGATTGTTAATTAACAGTTCCACAGCGTCTGCTTCCTCCTGACTTATACTGTATTATGTTAATATATACAGTATAATACATTGTAATCCAGTTGTCAAGTCCCGGGGTTAGGGTTCACTTCGTGGACAGTAACTGACTGTTTTTTCCAGATACTGATTATTTGAAAATCCAGTTTACAAACCTTCGCGCTAATGATAAAATAGCAAATAGGCTATTAAGATACACAATGCCACAGAATACAGTTTTCAACTGTACGGAGGAAAGTTATGAATCAAAGGGGTAATGATACTCCTCTTGGAATCAGCAGAATCAGGCAGGAGAGGGAACGCAGGCAGCGGGCGATACAGAAGGAAGATTATTTACTGAAGCAGATTGATGAATTCCGGGAAAAAGCAAAGCAGCTGCAGACTCTTTTGGATTCAAGAGAAGTAAAAGTGCAGGAATTGCAGTTACTTGTAGATGAAAAGCAGTATCAGGCAAACGAACTCGAAGAAGTCATTCTAAACCGCCAGTCAGAAGCAGATAAGCTTGTTACCGGTGTCGGGCAGCAGATGGACCATCTGATTACGCAGTTACAGACAACTGTCGATAAGCTGACAGAGGATGCGGCAGTCCAGATGCAGGATTTGAACAGGCAGACACTGGAACAGATTTCACAGATGTCAGATACCGTTACAGGCCGGATTGGTGATATGACATCCACTGTTACAGGCCGGATTGGAAGCATGCTGGATGAAACGCGCGGCAGCATGGAGCAGATGACTTCGGAAGTGACGGGCCAGATTGGAAATATACGGGAAGAAACAAAAGACAGCATCGGCCGGATGTCGGCAGACATGCGCGGCACCTTCAGCCAGATGTCAGCAGACATGACCGGCCAGATGAATGATATGGCGCGGGAAAGCCGTGACAGCATCAGCCGGATGTCGGCAGACCTTGCAGGGCGCATGGGGAATATGTCGGCAGAAACACGTGGCAGCATTGAGAAAATGTCAGCGGATGTCACCGGCCAGATAGGTGCCATGATGCGGGAAAACCGCAGCGGCATTGAGTATATGACGACCGGCGTGACGGGCCAGATTACGGCTATGGCGCAGGAGACGCGGGCCGGCATGGAAACCTTTTCATCCGATGTCATGGGCAGAATCGATGCCATGGCAAAGGAAACAGGCGAGGGCATGGAGCGGGTATCTTCGGATATGTCCGGCTATTTTGAGCAGGCGGCTTCGGATATGTCCGGCCAGTTTGAACAGATGTCCGGCCGGTTTGAACAGATGTCCGGTCAGCTTGGACAGTTTCAGATGGACACCCGGGCAGGGTTTGGCCAGATGACCGCTGATGTGACAGACCGCGTGGACCAGATACGGGCAGAGGCAAAAAATGACTTTTTGCAGATGTCAGGCGAATTCAGCAGCCGGATGAATGAGATGACAGGATATGTCACGGAACAGTTTGGACATATGACGGAGCAGATGAACCGCATGTCGGAAGTAAACCGCAGCGAGCTTGCAGCGCTGACAAGCGAAAGCCGCAGGGCCGTGGAACAGATGACAGAGGAAGCCGGACGCCAGATAAGCGAGAAAGCGCAGTATCTCTCCCAGCAGTCAGAGGAAGTAAAGCAGACCATGGATGAAATTCATGGGCATGTATCAGTATTAAAGGATGAGCTTTCTGAAAAAATACATACGGAAGATGTCAAATGCTTCCGGAATATCAAAGACCTGCTGGATGAGCAGAAGCCGCTGTTTGAAAATGTAAAGGTAAATGAAAAGAGCATGAAGCCGGTAAAAAAATATATGTACTGGCTGATTTTATTCGGCGTGCTGGACTTGGCAGGCGTGGTAGCGTTAGTATTAATGGAGCTGGGGGTATTTTAAATGGATTTTGAACAGGAAAATTCTGTCTGGGTCATCGGACACCGCAACCCGGACACTGATTCTATCTGTGCGGCAATTGCATACGCAGATTTGCAGAATCATTTATCAGAAACGAAATATGAACCGAAACGGGCCGGAAACCTGAATGAAGAAACGAAATACGTGCTGCGCAGGTTTAAAGTAAAGATTCCTGCCTATGTGGATGATGTGCGCACGCAGGTAAAGGACATTGCCTTCCGGCGTACAATCGGCGTAAGCAGCAGCATCTCCCTAAAGAGGGCCTGGGAGCTGATGACGACGAGCAAGGTCGTGACCCTGCCGATTACCGGGGAAGACAACGAGCTGCTCGGCCTGATTGTGAATGCGGACATTGCAGAGTCTTATATGGATGTGCTGGACACACGGATTCTGGCAGAAGCCAGGACGCCGTATAAAAATATGATAGAAACGTTAAACGGGACGATACTGGTCGGCAATGAGCATGGCCGTTACATCAGGGGAAAAGTCATTGTTGCGGCAGACAGCCTTCCAATGGCGGAAGAAAGCATGGAAAAAGACGACCTCGTGATTCTGGGCGACCGGGAAAGCATGCAGAAATGCGCGCTCAAGCACAACGCCAGCTGCCTGATTATCTGCGGCGGCACACAGGTGTCCAAAGCCATTATTACCGAAGCGCAGGATAAGGAATGCGTGATTATCAGCACGCCTTATGACCCGTTTACCGTGTCCCGCCTGATTATGCAGAGCATGCCAATCAAGCAGTTTATGCGGACAAAAAACCTGAAAAAATTTGAAATCGAGGATTACGTGGACGATGTGCGCGAGGTTATGTCCAAAGCGCGCCACCGCGATTTCCCGATATTAGACCACGACGGGTATTACATAGGAATGATTTCCAGAAGAAACCTGTTAAATATGCAGAAAAAGCGCGTGGTGTTAGTCGACCATAACGAAAAGCAGCAGGCAGTCCACGGCATTGACAATGCAGATATACTGGGAATTATCGACCACCACAAAATCGGAAGCCTGGAAACGCCGGTGCCGGTGATGTTCCGCAACCAGCCGGTCGGCTGCACGTCGACCATTATTTACCAGATGTATCAGGAAAACGGCGTGAAAATTACAAAATCGATTGCGGGGCTTTTATGCTCGGCAATTATTTCAGATACACTTTTATTCCGTTCGCCGACCTGCACGCAGGCAGATAAGGATGCAGCGGCAAAGCTGGCAGAGATTGCAGACATTGACATGGAGCGCCATGCCAACGAAATGTTCCGTGCCGGCAGTAATTTTGAAACAAAGACCACCGAAGAAATCTGCTACCAGGATTTCAAGACTTTTACCGCAGCGGATATCCTGTTCGGCGTCAGCCAGATAAGCGCCATGAGCCGGGAAGAATTAGACGAGGTCAAGGAACGCGTGCTGCCGTACCAGTCTGTCATTATGGAAGAACGCGGGCTTCAGATGGTATTTATCATGCTTACGGATATCCTGAATGAATCCTCGGAGTTGATCTGTCTTGGAAAGGGTGCGGATGAAGCGGTGGAAAAGGCGTTTTACAAGCAGAAGATAAACGACGGGTACCGCCTGCGCGGCGTGGTATCGCGCAAAAAGCAGCTGATACCGGAACTGCTGGATGCCATTATGAGCATGCAGGCTTAAAAAGGAGAATCTATGCCAAAGCAGTATTGGAAGCCGGGAAATATGCTTTACCCGGTTCCGGCCGTTATGGTGTCCTGCCAGAGGACAGGGGAAAAACCGAATATTATTACGATTGCCTGGACCGGAACGGTATGCACGGAGCCGCCGATGGTGTATATTTCGCTGCGCAAAACCCGCTATTCCCATGCCGTGATTCAGGAGACGGGCGAGTTTGTGATAAACCTGACGACAAAGCAGCTCGTGCGCGCAGCGGATTTCTGCGGCGTCCGTTCTGGCAGGGATGTGGATAAATTTGCAGAAACCGGGCTGACGCCCTGCAGCTCCATGGCAGTCAGCTGTCCCGGCATTGCGCAGAGCCCGGTAAATATTGAATGCAGGGTGGAAAGCATCCAAAAGCTGGGCAGCCATGATATGTTTCTTGCACGCGTCGTAAATGTCGGCGTGGATGAATCGCTGCTGGATGAAAAGGGCAGCCTGCAGCTGGGACGCTGCGGCCTGGCGGCGTATTCCCATGGCGGCTACTTTGAAACCGGAAAGCTGCTCGGGACCTTTGGGTATTCGGTAAGGAAAAAGGCGGCCGGAAAAAGCAGAAATAAGCATGCGGGAAAAAAGAAGCAGCCCTGCAGGTAACCGGAAATAAGCCAGAAGCACGAAACGGCTGTGCTTCTGGCTTTTGTTTTGCTGATTATTTCAGCAGATGGTCAATCAGCAGCATATAAATATCATCCGTCTGGTTTTTCCAGTTTGTGCAGATTGCTTCGGCCTGTTCCCTGGTATGTACATTTAAGGTAAGGTCGAGCTGCGGAATGCCTTTTTCCCGGAACTGGCAGTGGACGGCATATTTTTTTTCCGGCGTAATGTAGTAATCGGCCACCGCAGCAGCAGATGCCGCAATGGGGATTCTGTTTTCATTGATGTACTGGCGGATTTCTGCCTGGATTTCGGAATTGATTTTGTTGTTAAAAAAATGCAGGGATTCCTGTCCGGCAGGGGTTATGGAATACTGCACGTTGCTGTGCGATGCTTCCTGCCGGATAAACTGTGCTTCGTTCAGCTCATGCAGCGCTTCCTGCAGCGTGAAATAGGTTGTGTACTCTTTTCCGAGGAAAAAATCGGAAAGAAGGGTATTTGTCAGTGGTGCCTCGGACTGTTCCAGCATGGAAAGAATCATCAGTTTGTACAGCGTAATCGGTTCTGCCATATCAATCAGCCTCCTTGTTTTGGAATCGGTATTAGTATAGCATAACGCACGGGGATTGGAAATCTTTCTTTCCAAAATAATCCTTCCAGACAGGTTGTAAATTCTCCAAAAGAATGGTAAAATGTAACAGCAATGGAAAGCACGCGGCGCGGGCTTTCGGCTGCAAGGCGCTGCGGCCCTGCATCAGGCTGCGGCATGGCAATATATTTTTTAGAAGGAGGGTATTATGTACAGGCAGATTCAAAAGGGGCTGGCGGTATTTGCGTTAACAGCCGTGATGGTGCTTTTATGGATGCCGCTTTGTGCAAAAGCAGCGGCAGACCCGGCATTTCAGGAGACTTTTTCGGCTTTTTATGAAAACCGCGCAAATAATGGTGTTTATGATATCCAGGTAAACAATGTGCAGAAGGGATATATTTTAAAATGGCACATTACAGGCAAGGGGAAAGGGTATGCATCTTTTGATACGCAAAAGGTGATTGCGCAGGGAAAAACGGCGGAAAATACGCTGACAATAGACAGTAAAGGGGAAGCTGCTTTTGCTGCAGGCGAGCGCATCCGCATTACAGTCAATGTATATACGGCTAAATGGAGGCTTGTTAATAAAATTACGTTTGCCGGGAAACTGCAGTGCAAGGCAAAGGCCATCGATATGGACACATCCGGTATCAAGGATTTGAATATGGTCACCGCAGGCGAGGCTTATGAGTTAAAAGCAAAAATGACACCGTCCAATTCCACAAGCAAGGTATACTGGGCCGTAAAGGATTCCAAGGGCACGGACTGTTCCTCGCAGATTACGCAGGACGGCAAATGGACACCGGTGGAGCCGGGCACGTATACGATTTCGGTTACTGCAAGAAATTCTGAAAAGGGGGCAGCGTTATGTACGAAGGAAGTACAGGCAACCGTCGGCAGCTTTTTGGACAGTGTAAAGCAGACAGCTTCTGACAGGCTCCAGGTGACGTTTAATGCGTCTGTATCAGACCAGTATAAAGAGAATGATTTTGTGATTAAGTCCGGGGAATCTACGGTTCTTGTAAAAAAGATAAAATATTCAGAGGATGGCAGGACAGCAGAACTTACAACGGCAACCAATTTTGCAGATGCCAGGAATTATACGGTCAGCTGTGCAGGCTATTCCAAGGAATTTACGTCCAGTGTCGGAAAGCCGGTCAAGCTGTCGATAACGACGACATCCGCACAGGCGGGCAAATATACGAAGATTGAATATGTCCTTCTGGACGCAAAAGATATCGATGTTACCAATACGGTGAGAGACGGTATTTTTTATTATACTGCAAATGCGACCAACGGGCTTTTGGACAAGCAGACAAACCAGCTGTTTATGACGACGGTTGGAAGCCTTGCAAATGTCACGCTCGAATATACGTCCGCAGACGGTACGGTGCGCTTAAAAGACATGAAGACGATTGTCTGTGTGGCACAGAAAACAGAAGAAGCATCAGAGACCAAGTTTACACTGACAAAAAACATGCAGGTTCCGACCTTCAAGGAAGCAGATGTACGCGAGCTGGCAGTCGGTGATACGATGTATGCACATTTTATCGCTTATAACGAAGATGATGCGGTCATAACCTACGACAAAATCCTGTTTTCTTCCCAGGACCCGGACAGCCTGATTATCAGTGCAGAAGGAAAAATAACACCGATTAAGGCCGGCAGTGTGACGGTTGTGGTCACTGCTTACCAGGGCTCCGTGCCGGTTACTTATACCTATTCCATTAACATTAAGGAAGCACGCTGCATGGCATCTGTCCAGATGAAGGAGACAGCCGTGGCGATGTCCAATGTGTCCATTACCGGCTACCAGAAGGTCATTCCGGTAACGGCAAAAGACCAGTACGGGGAAAACCTTGCCCTGACAAACGAAACAGGCGTTGTAACCGAAGCATATGGAAAGGCTCTTTCCGCAAGGTATGATAACCAGAAAAACAGTGTCATTATCAGTGCGGCTAAAGCATCGGTCGGCATTTACAACTGCACGCTTGCAATGACTGTCAACGGGGTAACGCTGAACCAGAACTTTACGGTCATTGTGTCTGCTCCGTCAGGAAACCAGTACACATATCAGATAGAGGCTGACAGTGAGATGGACCTGACCATTGATGAAACGACATCGGAAACAGACAAGCTGATAAATGTCCGTGTCGCAGAATACCGGGGCGGTGTATTTAACAATTATATGCCGATACTGAAGGCTACTCTGCGCAAAGGCAATGCGATTTACGGAAATGACATGACAGCTGTGACCGGAAGCGCGCTGGCGCTGGATGGCGGCAATGTGCTGACACTGACGCCGATGGTTATCCGCAGCGGTACGGACGGTGTGGATATCTGCGAAAAGGCAGAGACCGGCACTTACACAATCACAGTTGAATTTAACCAGAGATATTATTATGGAAGCACAACGAATCGGGGAACGCTGACTGCAAATATTGTCATTAAGGATGAGCAGAGCGTGCCGGAATATACCATCCAGAAGCTGACAACCGATACGGTTATGCAGAATGCGCTGCAGGTAGCAGTCAACTGCATCAGCATCCCGGATGGCGGCTCGATTTTAAACTGCAGCGCAGCAGGCACAAACCTCAAAGGAGCAGCAATTCCAGTCCGCAGCGGCGAGCAGATACATATCACATCCATCAGTGTGCGTGCCGTGCTTAAAATGTCGAATAACCGGAATGTGTATGTCACGCATGAGATACCGATTAACCGGACATTTACAAATAAATAAGCAGCATGTCAGGCAGCAGGGAGAAATTCCTGCTGCCAGTGTATATGGATGCATGTAATGAGAAGGAGCTGGCGTATGGCATTATCAGCAGAAAAAGATTCATTTGCGTTTTCAGACTTTCTTACATGGGAAACGGATGAACGTATGGAGATTATTCACGGCGAAGTATTTATGATGGCTGCGCCTGGCACATCCCATCAGCTTATCAGCGGTGAGATATTCCGGCAGCTTGCAAATTTTCTGGATGGAAAAAACTGCAGGGCAATTGCCGCGCCTTTTGCTGTCCGGCTTTTTGAGAAAGACGGGGATGCACCGAAAGATGTGGACACCGTGGTTGAACCGGACATTTCTGTCATCTGTGACAGGAATAAGCTGGATAAGCATGGATGCAAGGGAGCGCCGGATTTGATTGCAGAAGTGCTTTCTCCATCCACACAGCGCCACGACCAGCTTGTGAAGCTGAATCTGTACCAGCGGGCCGGAGTGAAGGAATACTGGATTGCGGATCCGGAAAACAAGACGGTTCGTGTCATGCTTCTGACCAGCGATGGTATTTTTCAGATTCATGAAGTATATCAGCGGGAAGATGTGGCAAAGGTAAATGTACTTGACGGATGCTTTCTTGAATTGGGCAGGGTGTTTTCTGAATAAGCGCCTTTCGGCGGACAGGGTATTTCTGATTTATGGAAAACCGCTGTAAACAGGCATATTATGGATTGCAGGGGGGATAACTGGTGTGTGCAGAAAAGAAAAATGCCTTTGAAAGCAGCGGTAATGAGGAAGAAAAGATTCCTGGGCTGGAAAAAGATGAAACATTACGCATTGAAAATGAATATGATTATGATGACAGTATTACTCCAGACCAGCGCTTCAAAAATGTATTTTCGAACAAGAAGATTCTGGCTGTACTGGTAAAGCATACAATTGGCTATTATAACGACTGCAGTGCAGAACAGATTGTTGAATATATGGATTCTGCAGAGCTGGAGCGTGAAGTGTCTGCCGGAAGGACAAATACTGCATCGGCAGAAATTTCTGAAATTGCAGAGTATGCGACAAAGTTTGATGTGTTTGCAAAAATTGCCCTGCCACCGGATAAAGTCAGGTATGATAAGAAAAAGAAAGTAACCGTGCGCATAATTCTGGATCTGGAAATGCAGAGAGAACATAAACCAGGCTATCCGTTAGTCAAGCGGGCTGATTTTTATGCAGCGAGAATGCTTAGTTCGCAAAAAGGAATTGTCACGGATGATACGATTTATGAAGATCTCCAGCCAGTCTATACCATATGGGTTACACTGGTTCCCAAATCGTTTCCGCTTGCCGGGCGCAAGGCTGGACTGAGGATGGCACTGGATGAACAGACAGTTTTACAGCTTCAGGGAAGCAGCCAGGTGTCCAGGGAGCTGTCAGATTTGGAAAACACGGCAGACCTGATGCGGATTGTGTTTTTGTATATTGACAGAAGCATATTGCAGTCAAAACTGGTAAAAGACGGATATGATGCAGCAATTGAATATGTTTCCCTGATGTTTGCAGGTGCCTTGCAGGATATCCGCATGAAAACAAAATATATCAATTTTTGGGATTCAGGATTAGAGAAGGAGGTGCTTGCAATGAACAGCGGACTGACAAATCTGGAACGCGGGCGCATGGAAGGAAAAGCAGAAGGAAAAGCAGAAGGAAAAGCAGAAGGAATTATAGAGGGAATTGTTATTTTAATTGATTCCCTGATTGAGTGCGGAATGAATATTTCAAATGCTGTAGAAATAGCTTCTGCCAAATATGGCAGGACAAAGGACGAAGTAACCGGAATTTATAACAGCCGCGTCAGCGTGCGTTAGAGCGTGTTTGAAAAATCATTTCCGCAATCTGCACTCCACAAACTGTGAAGCACATCTCACATTCTGCAAAAGCGGCCCGCCACGGGCAGAAAATCCATCTTAAATTCGCTTTGCGAATGGGATTTGCCCACTCCGGAATCACTTTCTTACGGACTTTGAGGTGAATGTCCCTGGGGCAGACCCTGCAAAGTCCTGTGTGAACAGTAACGATTTTTTGTCTCATATCAAATGAAAAATTTTCATTTATAAAGTGAAAATTACTCACACTTTCACTTTACAAGAAGGCTGCATATTATTATAATAATCTTCGTTGGGAAAAGCTGAAATCCGATGCGATAGTACCAAAAAACCGCAGATTCAGGAACAGGAAAAGAAAAAGGAGATTACGAATATGAGCAGCAGACTTGAAATCAGATGGCATGGCAGGGGCGGCCAGGGAGCAAAGACCGCAGCTTTACTGCTGGCAGATGCAGCGTTTAAAACAGGACAGTATGTACAGGGATTTCCAGAATACGGCCCGGAACGCATGGGTGCGCCGATTACGGCATATAACCGCATCAGCAGGGAGCCAATCCGCGTGCATTCCAATATTTATACGCCGGATCTGGTTATGGTTGCAGACGAGACGCTGCTGCATTCCGTAGATGTAACCGCAGGGCTGGGCCGGGACGGCGCGGTCATTATCAATACGCCGAAAACGCGCGGGGAAATCCTGCCGCTTTTAAATGGATATCAGGGCAGTGTGTATACCATTGATGCCAGAAAGATTTCCGAAGAAACGCTTGGAAAAAATTTCCCGAATTCCCCGATGCTTGCAGCAGCGGTCGCAGTCAGCGGCGTGATGGAGCGGGAAGCCTTTTTAAAGGAAATGCGCGGGCTTTATGAGCATAAATTTGCAAAAAAACCGGAAGTTATCGAAGGCAATATGCAGGCCTTACATAAAACATTTGAAATATTAGAAGAAGCATTGAAACAGGACATGAAAAAGAGTGCCTGATTTTATCATTTGGAGAAAAAGACCATGAGGACAGAGGTACACAATATCAATGAGCAGACAAGGCATCAGGACCTGACCGAAGGGCTGATGATGTTTGCTGCAGGAACATCGAAATATTTTAATACCGGCGAGTGGCGCACTGTCACGCCGGTATTTCATGCAGATTTGTGCAGGCAGTGCATGCTCTGCGTGCCGGTCTGTCCGGATTCCAGCATTCCGGTCAAAGACGGCGTGCGCGGGGAGTTTGATTATGGCCATTGCAAGGGCTGCGGGATTTGTGCAGACGTCTGCCCGTTTGATGCCATTACAATGGAAGAAAAGGGGGTGTGCTGAGATGGCAGTGAAAGAACGCATGTCGGGCAATGAGGCTGTATCGTATGCAATCCGCCAGATAAATCCGGATGTCATGCCGGCATTCCCGATAACACCTTCGACCGAAATACCGCAGCTTGTATCGTCTTATATTGCAAACGGGGAAATGGACACGGAATTTATTCCGGTAGAGAGCGAGCATTCTTCCATGAGCGCTGCCATCGGGGCAGAAGCAGCCGGGGCCAGAAGCCTGACTGCCACATCCTCTGCCGGGCTTGCGCTGATGTGGGAAGAACTGCTGTTAGCGGCTTCAAACCGGATGCCGCTTGTGCTGGCGCTGGTCTGCCGTACATTGTCTGGCCCGATTAATATTAACTGTGACCATTCTGACGGCATGGGTGCCAGGGACACGGGCTGGATTCAGATATATGCAGAAAATAACCAGGAAGCCTACGACAATTTTATCCAGGCATATCCGATTGCGGAACACCCGGATGTGCGCCTGCCAGTCATGATTTGCCAGGACGGCTTTATTACGAGCCACGCCGTGGAAAATATCGAGCTGCTGGAAGATGCGGAAGTAAAAAAATTTGCCGGTGAATATAAACCGCAGGAATACCTGCTCAATCCGGGCCATCCGGTATCGGTCGGGCCTTATGCAGCTTCGAATTATGTAATGGAAGCAAAGAAAAATCAGGAGCTGGCCATGGAGCGGGCAAAAGAAGTGATTTTAAATACGGCACGGGATTTTTACCAGCTGTCGGGCAGAAGCTATGGGCTGTTTGAGGAATACCGGACACAGGATGCAGATTATATTATGCTTTTGATTGGTTCTGCGGCCGGGACTGCAAAACAGGCAGCGGATGATTTGCGGGAAAAAGGAATCCGGGCAGGGGTGATAAAATTAAGGGTTTTCCGCCCGTTTCCGGCTGCGGAGCTGGCGCAGGCGCTGAAAAACTGCAAAATGGCAGCTGTGATGGACCGCTGTGAAAGCTATAACGGAAACGGCGGGCCGCTCGGATGCGAAACAGATGCAGCCCTGTTTCGGAATAAAATCAATATTCGGACAGTGAATTACATATACGGCCTGGGAGGACGTGATTTTACGGTGGAAGACGTATATCGTGTGTTCCGGGAGCTGGAAGAAGCAGTGAACAATGGAACCGAAATTACGCAGTATCAGTATATCGGGTTACGGAAATAGGAGGCAGCTGTGAGCAATCAGACAATTTCAGAAAAAAACAGCCCGTCTGCAAGCCAGGGGGGTTACCGGCTGAAGGACTGGGTGGAAAAACCGGAACGGCTTGCACCGGGACACCGTATGTGTGCAGGCTGCGGCGCGACGATTGGCGTGCGTGCAGTGCTGCGGGCGCTGCATGAAGGCGACCATGCAGTCATTGGCAACGCGACCGGATGCCTGGAGGTGTCGTCTTATATGTACCCGTATACGGCATGGGAAGACAGCTACATCCACAATGCGTTTGAAAATGCGGGCGCGACGTTAAGCGGCGTGGAAACTGCATACCGGGCATTGAAAAAACGCGGGAAGCTGCCGGAGCATGAGACATTTAAATTTATTACGTTTGGCGGTGACGGCGGTACATACGATATCGGGTTTCAGTCCCTTTCCGGTGCGATGGAGCGCGGACATGACATGGTCTATGTGTGCTATGACAACGGCGCTTATATGAACACCGGAATCCAGCGTTCGTCTGCAACGCCGATGTATGCCGATACGACAACGACACCCGTTGGTTCTGTTTCGAATGGCAAGATGCAAAACCGCAAGGACTTAACGGCGATTATTGCAGACCACGACGTGCCGTATGCAGCACAGACAACGCTGACACAGGATTTTAAAGATTTGCACTTGAAAGCGGAAAAGGCCATTTATACCGAAGGGGCATCCTTCTTAAATATCCTGACACCGTGCCCGCGGGGCTGGCGTTATGAGACGGCAGAAATTATGAAAATCTGCAGGCTGGCAGTTGAGACCTGCTACTGGCCGCTGTTCGAAGTCAGCCACGGGAAATGGACCCTGTCGTATGAACCGAAAAAGAAACTCCCGATTGAAGATTTCTTAAAGCTGCAGGGAAGGTTCCGCCATCTGTTCAAGCCGGGAAATGAGGATTTTATTTTACAGTTCCAGGCAGAAGTAGACAGGCGGTGGGAAGAATTGCAGTATAAATGTGCAAGATAACAGGTGACAGGCATGACGCTTCTGACTTATCAGGTATTTCAGACGGCAGCGAATATCGGCAGCTTCCAGAAAGCGGCCGATATTCTTGGGCTTACGCCATCGGCTATCAGCCATGCTATTTCATCCATGGAAAAAGAGCTTGGGTTTTCCGTGCTGACCCGCAGCAAGTCCGGCATTGCGCTTACGAATTACGGGGAGCATCTGCTGCCTTATGTCAATGCGGTATTAAACAGTGAGGAAAGCCTGCAGCAGGCGGTGGCAGAATTAAACGGATTAAAGCAGGGAAAAGTAAAAATAGCTGTATTTTCCAGTGTCTGCACGAACTGGCTGCCGGATATCCTGCGCTCGTTTCAAAAGCTGTATTCTAAGATTACAATGGAAGTGTTTCAGGGCACTTATGATGATGTGTATGACTGGATTAAAAACGGGACGGCGGATCTTGGATTTTTATCGGTATCAAGTGCGAAGGATATCCCGATTGAGCCGCTTTATAAAGACCCGCTGCTGTGCGTGCTTCCCAAAAACGCCCGGCAGGGACTGTGACAGCCCGTATATGGATATTTCGGAAATGCGCGAGCACCAGTTTGTGACGCAGAGGGAATGCACGGATGCCGATATCCAGAATTTTCTGAAAGAAAATTCGCTGCGGATTCAGTCTAATTATCATGTCGTGGATGATTTGTCGACCGTAGCGCTTGTGGAAAAAGGGTTCGGCATCTGCCTGATGCCGGAGCTTGTCATGCGTGACA
>CAJTSV010000033.1:0-5574 GCA_910579075.1 uncultured Eubacterium sp. | reverse complement strand
ATCCGGTGTACCCAAAGACCTGCCGGATTATCGGCCTGGCAGCACTGCACCCGGAGCTGATGGCACCGGCTGTACGGATGTTTTACAACCATGTATTGGAGCATTATAAATGGGTATAAGCAGGAAAATTACGCTTCGGATTGGCGGTACGGTAAGCTCTGAGCATTATGGAACAGAGTTTTTCCTGTTTCAGGTAACGGATGCCGGGGAAGCTGTGCTTCGGGAAATTATGGAGCCATATCAGGGGAGCTTCAGTATTCGGGTAATATAAGTAATTTTTAAAAAATTAAAACTGAAATATAGAAAATAAGGCTGGCTTCTGCTTTCAGGAAGCCAGCCTTATTTTTGTGCGAGGATTTTTTTAACGTTTTATGGTTACAAAAATACGGGGCTGCTCTTTATTTTTTCATTCCGGGAACCATACGGCCTGTAAAAATGTCTCATATATAAAGCGGGTACAGTGGCTTTAAAAAACATGCATGTTTAAAAACGAGAACAGATTTCCAGAAAACAGGGGAAAAGGATTTCAGGTATGTGGATAAATGAGAGACTGCGGCAGGAAAGATTTCTTTCTGCCGTCAAGGAAAATTCGGGTGTTTTTTACCGGTATGCATATTCCGTCCTTTTAAACAGGACAGATGCAGAGGATGCAGTGAGCGAAATGGTGTTAAAGGCATTTGAGCATTTAAAGGAGCTGAAAAACATTCACAAAATGCGCAGCTGGATGTTTCAGATTCTGGCAAATACCTGCAAAACAATGCTGTCCAAAAGAAAGCAGGCATCTGAATTCCATACAAAGATGCAGTAGGAGCGATTCGCGTCTTTTCTGCAGGAAAATGTGCAGCAGGAATGGCAGCTGCCTTCCCTGCACGGAAAGATGCAGCAGGGGAGCCAGCCGGAAATGCCGGGAGAAGCATGGCCGCAGCGCCTGGCATCCTGCAGCGGCCTGTATCAGGAAGAATACACAGAGCTTTGGGAAAGCATCAGCCAGATGGAGCAGAAATTCCGGGAAGTCGTGCTGCTGTATTATTTTGAGGGCTTTAAGACAAGGGAAATTGCCCGGCTTCTCAATATTCAGGAAGGAACCGTAAAATCCAGGCTGTCCAGGGCGAGAGATAAATTAAAGAAAGACTTAAAAATATGACAAATAAATTATATGAAAACTTAAAAGAAGAAAATTGAATGAAGAAACAGAAAACAGGAATGGAAAAGCAAGGGCAGGGAAAGGGGCATGGAACAATGAAAAAAATAGATAAGCATATTCAAAAGCTGGCAGAAATCGAAAAATCAAAAGAAAACAGTATATTAAAAGAAAGCACTGCATTCAAAGAAAGACTGAACAGACAGGCAGAAACACTGGCGGGGCAGTCACGGGAAAAGCATGGCAGAAAATATGCAGCACCGCTGTTTCGGACATATCTGCCAGCTGCTGCGGCTGTGCTGGTGCTTGCGGCATTTCCTGCAAAAGCGGCAGCAGAGTATGCCCTGGGACGTTTTGGCATGGAAACAGGGGAAGAAAAAAACGGGATGCAGACAACGGTATATGAGATAGCGCCGAATGCTTCCGAAAGCGGTGCAGAACCGGAAAATTCCGGGCATGGCATGGAACAAAAACAGGCACAGGATGCGGCTGGCAAAATGACACAGGAGAAAGCCCGCAGGGCGTCAGCATTTTATATCAAAACGATGTTTGGCGTTTCCGAAAAAACAATCAGGAATATGGAAATCAGCCTGTCCGCAGAGTCTGGGATATATAAAGCAGTGTCTGAAACGGGCGGTGTCCGTTATGAAGCCTGTGTGGATGCCAAAACAGGGAGATTCCGGTCCGTTTCCATGGACAGGGAAGGATTTGCGTATTACCAGGATAATACTGCTGTAAAGAAAAAACAAATCCGAAAGAAGGGGACGGAAGCATGGAAGACCGCAGCCAGGCTGCTGGGAGAGGATGCTGAAATTACAGGCGCAAAGGCACAGTATAAAATAAACGAAAAGGGACAGGTTCCGCATGGCAGCGTTGTTTTCCTGTTTGACTTAAAAGACGGTGACAGGCTGCGGATGCCGTACAGCATAGCAGAAGATGCCCTGTGGGCAGCTGCGCTGGAAAGAGGTGCTGCAGGGTATGAGGATGGAAATGTCAGGGAAGGTGAAAGACGCATTTATCTGGAGCTGGAGCAGTAGTTCCTGTTCACTCCGTGACCAGTAACCTTCGCAAATCCATCTGAAATTCGCTTCGCGAATGGGATTTGCTCACTCCTGAATCACTTTCTTACGGACTTTGCATTCTGCAGGGTTCTGAAGCTTTACAAATCCCCTGCCATCCGATATAATAAAAGCATCAGTTTATCAGCCATGTACCTGTCCAAAAGCCTGGGCATATGGAACTGTTTTGGCCAGCTAATTTGAACGAAAAAGAGGAGGAGTGAATCGTGGGAGCAGAACATGCAAAAAAGTATTCGTACAGCTATACGGATTGTGAAAAAAATGGCAAAAGTGTAAAATGCATGGTGCCGGAGATATTAGCAGACCCGGATTTCCCGTCCCTGACGGAAATCCGTATCGGAGACTGGGGAAATTCATATGATGACAGCTGTCAGGATATTATTGATGCCATTGTGGCACAGCCAGAAAAGTTTTCCCATATCCGAAAGCTGTTTATTGGGGATATGGATTATGAGGAGTGCGAGGTATCGTGGATTATACAGGGCAATTACAGCAGGCTCTGGGCGGCTCTGCCTGGATTGAAAAGCCTTGTAATAAAAGGCAGCACGGACCTGCAGCTTGGCGATATCTGCCATGAAGGGCTGGAAGAACTGGAAATTATCTGCGGCGGTCTCGGGATGTCCGAAATCCAGGCGGTACAGAATGCAAAGCTTCCAAACCTGAAAAAACTTCTTTTATATATCGGCGTGGAAGATTATGGGTTTGACGGGGATGAAGATACTGTAAGTGAGCTTTTGGAAAAGGCAGATTTTCCGAATCTTAAGTACCTGGGAATTGTGGACAGCGAAATTCAGGATGAACTGGCAAAAGCCGTGCTTTCGAGCAAATTTATGCCGCAGATAGAAACACTGGATTTATCCCTTGGCACGCTGACGGATAAGGGCGGGGAGCTTTTGCTGCAAAAGCTGCCGGAATTTCCGAATATCAAAAAACTGGATGTGCACTATCATTACCTGTCTGACGGGATGGTGCAGAAACTGGAAAATCTTCCGCTGGAAACAGATGTGTCGGAGCAGAACGAACCGGATGTATATGACGGGGAAACCTACATGAATGCAATGCTGACAGAATAATCAGGAAATTTATCTTATTACAGCGTGATTTATATAAAATAAAATTCTGATTGATAATAGGACGGGCATTGGAGAAAAAATGGACAGCCAAAAAGAATTCAGCCTGAGACAGGCGGTATTATTGGGAAATCCGGGCACGAAACGGACGGATTATTTTGAACAGGCGGCAGCTTTTGCGAAGCTGCCTGTTCTTTTTGTAAACTGGAGCGGGCTGGATGCATGGATGCAGCAGGCAGGGGGCAGGGAATGGTTTTTGAAAATTGACCCGCCGCTGTGGCAAAGCTGCTGCCTGGGAGAGCTGGAAAACCTGGCTGAAAGCTATCGGAAACAGCTTGATACACTTGCGCACGCAGCAGGAAAATATCAAATCACGTTTTTCAATCATCCTGATTCTATTAAACAGCTGCTTGACAAACGGGCATGCAAGAAGAAACTGCAAAAAGCCGGACTGGCAGTGACACAGCTGCTGGAAAAAGCCGTGCCGCAGGAACCTGCTGCAGGCTGGATGCAGGACAAAAACCAGGAAAGCTGCGGGCAGCAGGAAACTGGAACAGGGAAATCAGAAAGCATGCAGAAGCTGCATACAGCAGGGGAGCTGCTGGAGCTGATGCAGGAAAGCGGTGTTTATCAGGTATTTTTAAAGCCGGTTTACGGCTCCGGTGCAGCCGGCGTATCGGCTTTGCGCTGGCATCCGGCGAAAAACAGGATGGTTCTTTATACATGTGCGCTGGAGCATCCAAAGCATGGCCTGGTCAATACAAAGAAGCTGCGCTGCTTTACCGGCAGGGATGAAATCATGTCCCTGTTGGAAAGCATCCTGCAGATGGACTGTGTGGCAGAACGCTGGCATGCAAAGGCACAGCATCAGGGATATTCGTATGACCTGCGGGCGGTCGTGCTCGATGGCAGCGTGGAGTTTCTGCTCGGAAGGCTGTCCAGGGGGCCGGTGACAAATCTGCATTTAAATAATCATCCGTTATCCGCAGATGAACTGCAAATCCCGCCAGCTGTGCGGGCTCAGATAGAAGAACTGTGTGCCCGGGCAGCCGGATGCTATCCGGGCCTGCGGTGCGCGGGTATCGACATCCTGCTGGAACGGGGCAGCCTGCAGCCGAGAATTATTGAGATGAATGCCCAGGGGGATTTGATTTACCAGGATATTTTTCACGAAAACAGAATTTACAGGCGGCAGGCACAGATTATGGCAGAATGGATAAAACGGGCATAAAAGGAGATGTGCGCATGGACAGGAATGCACAAGGCATGCCGGATGGCGGCGGGCTGAATTACCGGACAGCCATCCGGGGAATGAAACAGACGGTTTCTGTGGATATGAATGAAGTCGTCGGAAAAAAAGATATTTTGTTTATCTGCCTGGACACGCTGCGTTATGATGCAGCCATACAGGAAGAAGCAGCGGGAAGGACGCCGGTGCTGAACCGCTACGGGCCCTGGGTAAAATGCCAGGCACCCGGCAGTTTTACTTATCCATCCCACCATGCGATGTTTGCCGGGTTCCTTCCGTGCAGGCATGATGTAAAAAACATGGCAGACAGGGAGCTGCTGTTTTACCCGTCAGCAATCGGCCTGCGCAGGAAGGTTCCGAAGGGGGCATATGCGTTTTGCGGCAGTACGATTATGGAAGGGCTTGCAAAAGACGGCTATGAGACCTGGTGTGTGGGCGGGGTGTCTTTTTTTGACAAACGCTCGGACATGGGAAAGGTATTTCCGGGATATTTTCAAAAAAGCTTCTGGACGCCTTCGTTTGGGTGCATGGTAAAAGAAAGCACACGCAATCAGGTGGATTTTATTTTAAATAAGATTTCAGATATAGATTCTGCACAGAAAGAAAAACATATTTTTTTATATTTAAATATAGATGATGTTGGGGTCAAAAGCCCTGCTATAGTACCTTGAAAAGTTCATATGTTTTGTAGTAAATACAAGCCTAAATAGTTTATTTGCTGTATAATAGAGGTATCAAAGCTACAGTGTAGCTTGGGAAAGAAGGTAATCTCTATGTCATTCAAAGAAAACGCTTACCAGCAAATGTCATTTACAGATAGCTTTTCCGGATTAACCACCAGAGAACAAAAAGCACTGGAAAAATCATGGGCAAAAGTATTTGCCGATGAAATATTTCCTGCCATTGATGAAAAGCGTTTTTCTGTCTTATACAGTGATAAGGCATCCAGACCGAATTCTCCGGTTAATGTGATTGTTGGTGCACTCATTATCAAAGAACTTTTTGATTATTCCGATGATGAAATGGTTGAAAATC
>CAJTSV010000032.1 GCA_910579075.1 uncultured Eubacterium sp. | reverse complement strand
CTTGTGCGTTATTTTATTTTTAAAAAGTTGTAAAGTGGTGTTATATTGACAAAACCGGCATGATTTCGCAGCTGCTTGCAAAATGGGGCGAAGTAAACCTGTTTACAAGACCAAGGCGTTTCGGAAAGTCCCTGAACATGAGCATGCTCCAGCATTTTTTTGAACAGGGAACACAGAAATGGATGTTTGAAGGATTGAAAATATCTGAGGACACAGAGCTTTGTGAAAAATATATGGGCAGATATCCGGTTATTTCGGTTACCTTGAAGGGAATCAGTGCCGGATGTTATGAAACAGCCCTGGATATGGCAGCCCTGACTGTCAGCAGGGAAGCGGGCAGGCACCAGTACCTTTGTGAGAGCGGCAGCCTGACAGAACGGGAAAAAGAAAGCTTCTGCATGCTTTTGAAACCGGAAAGGAAAGAGCATATCATTTGTGACAGCCTGCGCCTTCTGTCAGAGCTGCTGGAAAAGCACCATGGAAAAAAAGCAATTCGGTTTCTGTTGAAAATATTTATCATTTGCGTAACGAAGGAAAGAACCATTTTTTTGAACGTACTTACCGTGTGGAATATAAAAAAGCTTTTGGTGCTCAGGATATTATAGTGACGGAAGATGCTGGCCCGGGCTGCAGGATATTCCGAGAGTTTTTTGAGAATATTACAGTCTGTTCTGCGGAAACAAAATCGAATGTGTCCAAGACGGTAAAGAACCTGCCGCCGGACTGTAAAAATGTACTTGTCGTATATGATGCGGCAGCTTTTGGCATGCAGATAAAGAAGTTTCGGGAAATGATGGCAAATGAACACCGCAATATTTCGGTACTCGACTGGTATTCGTTTGAGCATCATGTGCTGTCAGGGCCGCCGTTTTATCGTTGGATTGACCCGGATTCTCTGGACTATACACATGAGAGCCTTGAACAGCATGCAGCCGAAGTATTAGCCAGTGCTGTCAGGTATTCAAAAAGTAAAGGGATGTTCAGTCCATGCCTGTCGAAACGTGGCAGGTGCGGCAGCTGTGACAGGATATCTGGATGCAGGTATGTCCACGATTCTTTTGAGCTGGGAATTTCCATTGCCAGAGCGTCTGCTGCCAGTGAATAACATACATTTTATCATGAAAAAGGAGTAAATGCCATGCTGACAATTCGCGCAGGTCTTTCGGAAGATACGATTGACGGTATTGACAGTTATTTTCAGTTTGAGTATGAGGATGAGTGGTTTCATGACCCGCTTGTAAAGGAAATGGTGCTTGACATTGACCATTCGGTAGTGGAGCCGCCTCATAAAGTCGTCAGTCCCGTGCTTGGGGATATTCCGGTTCTGGGTATATCAACCGGCGTTAAGGCGCTGATATTAATGTATAAGGAACCGGAAAATGAATTCTGGGCAACTGCATGCGGGGATAACTGTGCAAAATGGATTAAGCGGTTTGGGGATGAGCTGAACATTACGATTTCACTGGAGCATTTTATGGATTTTGGTGATAATCGTTTTCCATGCATTGATGCAGATACCGGGGAAGTAACGGATTATTATGATTTTATGATTGAGAAACTGTAGCGGGATTTTCTGCTGTGCCATTCCTGCTCTTTCCATGTTCCGCACCATTGCGCCGTTGAAATTTCCAGCCGGTGCCACCGCATCGCCGTCAATATTTCGCCCTGCACGGGCACGAAATATAAATATACAATCCCAATATTTTCACTTTTGGACGGATGGAGTACTAAAATATAGCCAGAAAATATATAGACTGGAAATTTGCCAGTATCTGTTTCGGGAAATCGCATGACCGTGTAACAGGTATTGGTGTTTTTATTTTCTAAGTGATACATGAATTCTATGGCCAGAATAAAAATGACTTTTGGATAACATTTTGTTATAAATTGTTATCTGAAAGTATTCTATCTCAAAATTCTTTTTTTTGCAACAGAAAAGATAAAATTGTTAATAATTACTAAATATCTCTTTTCTATCAAGCCCTTTTCCAACGATATTTGTGAAAATTTTATGAAAAATCAGACTTTATCTATAATCTTATGATGAAAGAAAAGATAAATATCAGCAGAAGAAAACGGAGAGCCGCATAGAATCCAAAAACCCGGAAAACCCTTATAAATCAGGGGATTCCGGGTTTTTTTATGCAGTATTTTACATAACAGTTTATAACAAAATGTTATGCAAAACGGCTATCGTCCAAATGGCGGCATCGGAAACAGGGTGCTGCCGCAACGGGCTGATTCCATGACAGGGGCAGGAGGAGCGTATGCGGGAACTGGATTATGGAAAAATGGGAATGAGAATCCGCCAGGTGCGAAGGGCCAGGGGCTGGTCGCAGAGTGAGCTGGCTGAAAAGTGCGGCATCAGCATGTCTTTTCTGGGACATATTGAGCGCGGGAGCAGGATTATGAGCATGGAGACGTTTGCAAATATCTGCACGGCGCTGGATTCCGGGGCAGATGAGCTGCTCTGGGGCGTGGCCGGGGCGGAATCGAAGGCTGTGCTGGATATGTGGAATCTGCCGGATAAAGGCGGAGAAAAAGACGGTAAGAAGCTGGGCGCAAAAGTAACAAACCAGGATGTCAGTAAAAATGCGGATAGTTACGCGATGTATGTAAAGATTATGAAGTCTGTAGCGGAAATCATGAACGGGAAATAAAAGCAGACTGAATGAAAGGGTAAGAAACAGGGATGGACAGACAGGATTCTTGGAAAAGAACGGAAGATATGGAAATTGATTTGAAAGATTTACTGTACAGGCTTTGCATGCAGTGGAAGCAGATTGCTGTTACGGTGTTTGTTTCTGTGATTCTTTTTACTGGATGCAGTTATTTGAGAAGAAATACTGAGATAAGAACGGTGGAATCTGAAGTATATGAATTGGAATTAACAGAGGAAGAAGAATGGGATGTTGAATCTGCCGTAAAACTGAATGATGAGATAAAAGAGCTGGAAAAGTACCTGCGTAATTCCATAATCATGCAGATAGACCCTTATAATAAAAATAAAGTTGTAATGCTGTACAGTATTGGCAGCATGAAAGGACAGGAACTGCAGAAAATTACAGAAAGTTATCTGAATTTTATTGTAAATGGAGGTGCAGCAGAGAAGTTAAAAAAAGCGGACAGCGCTTCCTGGAAAATGGATATAAAATATTTATCGGAATTAGTTACAGCATATCAGAAAACATATAGTCTCCCATATCAGGCTGTTGTACAAGATACAGCAGATGATATTCCGGCAGAGGCAGTGTTTTATGTGGAAATAACTGGTAAAAATGAACAGCAGGCATGGAATCTGGCTATGGATATGCAGTCTGTGCTTAAGAGTCATTCTGTTGAAATAAAAAAAATGGCGGGCAGCCATAAGCTTACACTGCTCAGCATTGAAAAAGGTGTTCAGACTGATGGAGTTTTACAGACACAGCAGAATGAAAAAAGAAACCTTCTGACTGCAAGCCGGCAGAATCTGAAAGGAATGACAGATGCATTTCATAACGTACAGATGGAAAAATTTCAAGATATATCAGGTATAGAATCCAGCCTGGAAAAAACAGAAAATGGACATGCTGGTTTTTCTATAAAATCAATACTGATTGTGATTGCTGGAAGCATATTTATATATTGCTGTGTGTATAGCTGTATTTATCTCTTTCGAGATACTATAAAAAGTCCAGGAGAAATAAAAAGGCTATATTTGTTTCCTTTTTTTGGCAGCATGCATTTGAAAAAGAAGACGGGCAGGGCTGGCAGCCGGCATTTTGCTGCATATCAGAAAAAACAGGAGCAGGAAATGATGCAGATGCTGGGCCGTGTGAAACTTTCCTGCAAAAAACAGGGAATTACAAAAATCTGTATGGCATCTGATTATTCATTTTCCAGCCAGGAAAAAGACTGCATAGCAGAAATGACAGATAAGCTCAGGCAATGTGGAATTGATATGATAACAGTTGATAATGTAAACAGAAATGCTGCTTTATGGGATAGTGTGGTGGAAGCCGGAAGTGTTCTTGTGGCATGCAGGATAGGGGTAACTACACATCGGGCAATTGATGAAGAAATGAGTTTTTATCAGGAAAATGGAATGGAAGTGCTTGGTGCAGCTGCCTGGATTTTATAACATTACGGGGGAAGTTTGTAAATTGGATAATAGAATAAAAAGATATCACAGACAGCCAGAGAATGGAAGGGTTCTTATTATAGCATCGGTTGCGTCTATGATTGACCAGTTTAATATTCCGAATATAAAAATACTGATTTCCATGGGATATGCCGTGGATATTGCAGCAAATTTTAAAAAAGGCAATACATGCACGCCTGAAAAAATTAAAGAGCTGCTGGCGAAACTGGATGAGCTTCAGGTTGACTGTTATCAGATAGATTTTGACCGAAATGTGATGGATTTGCAAGCGGATGTGAGAGCATTCCGACAGCTTGATTCTGTTATGCGCAGGTCTGCTGTCACAATTTCAGGAAGAACGCATTATGAAAGTCCTGCAAATTATTCATTTGTTCATGTGCAAAGTCCGATAGGCGGCGCTATTGGCCGGGTTGTGGCTAGAAAAAATGGCATAAAAACGATTTATACGGCACATGGATTTCATTTTTATGAAGGTGCGCCTGTTAAAAACTGGCTGCTGTATTATACAGCAGAATTTATTCTTTCTTATCTGACGGATATTCTGGTAACGATAAACAGATATGACTATCGGATGGCAGTCAAAAAATTTCATGCCAGGAAGACCGTTTATGTACATGGAGCAGGAATTGATATGGAAGCATTTTCAAAGCCAGGTGTATCAAGAAAACGAATGAGAAAACAGCTGGGAATCCGGGATGATGAGGTACTGCTTGTAAGCGTAGGGGAACTGTCCAGGGATAAAAATCAGATAGATTTACTGCGTGCAATGCGTACACTTTCGAAAGAAAATTATAAATGTATTATTTGCGGGATTGGGCCTTTGGAAGACAGGTTTAAAAAATATATATCCAGATACCGGCTGAAAAGTGCCGTAAAGTTATTGGGATTTCGGACGGATATACCTGATATTTTGCAGGCGTCAGATATGTTTGTGTTTCCATCTAATTTTGAAGGGCTGAGTGTTGCGCTGATGGAAGCAGTAGCAATGAAGCTTCCGGTTGTGTGTTCAAGGGTACGTGGAAATACAGACACGGTAATTTCACAGGAAAGTTATTTTGAACGCTTTCAGCCAGAACAATTGATAGAAGCTGTCAGAAGGGTGAGGAAGGCAGATAATCATAATATGATTCACAGAAATTTTAAACATTTAAAAAAATTTTCACTTGTACATGTCAGCAGGGAAATGAAGCAGGTATACACCGATATCAGGATTATCTGAAAATCAGGAAAGGAGAATGAATTTGTGAAAATTCTGGCGGTAGGAGCACATCTGGATGATATAGAAATAGCAGCAGGAGGCACGCTTGCGAAGGCGATAGATTATGGACATGAAGTAAAAGCACTGATTATGAGCAGGTCAGGCTATACAAACCGGGAAGGAAGCGTGCAGAGAACAGATGAAGATGCAGTGAAGGAAGGAATCTGTGCACTTCATATTTTAGGTATTCAGAATATTGAAATTCTTGAATTTCCTACGAAAGATATACCATTTGAATCGGAGATTGTAAATGCGATTGATATTTGTATTTCAGGTTATAATCCAGATATAATTTTTACGCATCATCCGTTTGATACGCATCAGGCACACGCGGGAGTCAGCAAGGCAACAATAGCAGCTGCAAGGCGTAAAAACATTATCTTTTTCTATGAGCCTATATCTCCGTCTGGAAGGTCTTATGTGGCCTTTCGTCCGCAGCTGTATGTTGAGATTGAAAGTACGATTGAACGAAAGATTAATTCACTCAGGGAACATAAAACAGAGTATCAAAAATTTGGCAAAGAAGACTGGATTACAGGGGTTCATGCCAGATGCGGGTTTCGCGGTTATGAAATGGGAAAAAAATATGCAGAAGCATTTGAGATTTTAAGAATGGAAATGGGATTTACAAATGAAGGTATATAGAAACAGGGGAATACTGAAGCGAAGCAGGACAACGCAATGGAGTTCAAGATTTGGATATCTGATGGTTGCAGCGGGTGCATCGATTGGTCTCGGCAATATATGGAAATTTCCTTATCTGGCTTACAGGGGAGGCGGCGGAATTTTTATTCTTGTATACATATTGATTGTGCTGCTGCTTGCAGAACCTATGGTAAATATGGAAACGGCCATTGGCAGGCATGGACGTTCAGATACGGTATCGGTGTTCGAGAAAATAAATAAAAGATGGGGATTTGTAGGCTGGCTTGCAAATTTATGTACTTTGACAATTAATTTCTTTTATGTAGTTGTAGCCGGATGGGTTTTGCGGTATGCGGTACAGTTTATTATCAGTGGAGATTTTGGAGGTGATTCCAGTATATTTTTTCAGCATTTTATTACTGACCCTGTAAGGCCTCTTTTGTATAGTTTCCTTGTACTGGCCGTGACAGCGTTTTTGCTGTTTTTTGGAATTACAGAGCTGGTAGAAAAAATATCTAAAATCATGCTTCCAGCATTGTTTGTGTTACTGGCTGTATGTGGAATTTATGCCTGTTTTGCAGCAGAGGGTGCATTAGATGGGCTGAAATATTACCTTTTGCCAGATTTCAAAAAAATGTCTTTTAAAGTATTTGCAGATGCAGCTACGCAGGTTTTATTTTCTGTAGGAATCGGATGGGGTATTTTCACGACTCTCGGGGCTAATGTTCCGAAAACAAATCAGATAGCCAGAGACTCTTTGTTTATCAGCATTATGGACACATCTGCAGCAGTTTTGGCGGGATTTGTTATCATACCAGCAGCTTTTGGCGCAGGAGTTGATGTTCAGAAAGGACCAGCTCTGCTTTTCGATGTTATGGCGGGAATTTTTGGAAGCCTGCCAGGTGGCAGGTGGATAGGATGTTTGTTTTTTACAGCTCTTTTGATTGCTTCTTTCAGCTCTCTGTTCACCTTTATTGAAATCAGTGTCAGGACCTTTGAAATCAAATGCAGGATGGGACGCAGAAAAGCAATTCTGGTTTCATCTGCACTGATAGGAGCCGGGAATATTCTGGTTTCCCTTGGTTTCGGAATTCTGCAGGATATAAAGCTTCCATGGCCGTACATGACAGGAATCGAATATTATGGTTTTTATGACTGGCTTGACTGTTTCAGCGGGTATGTGCTGCTGCCTTTGGGATGTATATTTACCTGCATTTTTGTTTGGAAAAAATGGGGATGGAAGGGTTATGAGGCAGAACTTACAGCGAATGGAAGGGATGGCAGGCTGACTGTGTATGAAAAAGTTCTGGTAATGGCAGTAGTTCCGCTGTTTATGGTTATTGTTCTGCTGAATGTATTTGGATTTATTCAGTAAAAATGAGAGGAAAATTTTATGAAGGGTTTTAATTTCAATGTAGTGGAAATATATGAGGAGCCAAGGAAAAAAATTTTGCCAAAGCTTGATTCAAAGGGATATGGACCGGAAATGTCAGAGTTTGAATCTGGTTTTCTCTGCGGTCTGATAAAAGAATTCAGGCCGGACACGATTGTTGAGGCAGGGGGGGGTACTACAGCGGTTATTCTGCAATGCCTTTTGGAACTTGGCATGCATGAATGTGACCTGTATTCGATTGATTATTCTGAGAAATTTTATCGGGATAAGAATCTGAAGACTGGCTTTATGGGAGAACAGGCAAAACAGCTGGCAGGAATTCCGTTCAGGCATCATGTCTGCCTGGGAAACATTGCATGCAATTATATGAAGCAGTATGGCTGTAATATAGATTTTCTCATTATCGATACAATGCATATTCTTCCGGGAGAAATTCTGGATTTTATTACCTTGCTGCCGTATTTAAAAGATGGCTGCATTGTTGTACTGCATGATATTTCCTATGGCTTGATTTCAGATTTGACGCAGGGTTATGCAACAAGTGTATTATTTTCTGCGGTAACTGCGGAAAAGTACTTGAATTATGATAAGCGGCAGAAGGGCAGATATCCGAATATAGGGGCGTTTCGGGTTTCAGATGAAACACGCAGGAATGCAGGGAATTTGTTTCTTTCCCTGATTATTACATGGAGCTATCTTCCTGATATGAAGCAGTTAAAGGAATATCGAAAAGCAGTCAGGGAACATTATTCAGAGGAAATGCTGGAAATTTTTGATAATGCAGTACGCATGAATTATGAATCATGGAGCAGAAACAGAAAGCTTTCTGTCAGATGTAAAAAAGCAGTACAGCAGCTGAGGAAATTTGCAGCTTTTATGAAACATAAACTGACTGACAATAAGGGATATGGAAAACAAGTTTAGAATGGAGAGATTTCAAAATGCTGAAAGATCATAAATGTATTGTATTTGCAATAGAACACTATAATCCCCTGGGCATTGTAAGAAGTTTAGGAAGGGAAGGTATTTTTCCAGATGTCATAGCAGTGAAAGGAAAGGCTCCTGTAGTGACTTCCAGCAGATATGTTCAGAAATATTTTTATGCAGAAACAGTCGCAGAAGGGTATCAGATTCTTTTGAAGGAATATGTAAAGGAGTGCGATTCGCAGAAAAAGCCGGTTGTATATTGTTCAGATGATAAAACGATAGGGTATCTGGATTTGCATTATGATGAAATAAAAGATAAATTTATCTTTTTTCAGGCAGGATGCCAGGGACGCATACATAAATATATGGACAAGTATAATATTTTGGAATGTGCCAGGAAATATGGGCTGAATACACTGGATGCGTGTGTGTGCAGAAAAGGGGAAATTCCAGAACATCTTTCTTATCCTGTAATTACGAAAGCTATCACGCCAAATACAGGAGGGTGGAAATCGGATGTTCATATTTGTGAATCAAAGGAAGAATTGGAAAAAGCTTATCTCAGCATACAGGCTGAGACTGTGCTGATACAAAAATATATAGATAAAAAAAATGAGTATTGTCTGGAAGGGTTTAGCATACATAAAGGCCAGGATATTTTTATTTCAATTGCATCGACATATAATTATCTGCTGAAAGGTTATTACAGTCCGTGTATGACTGTGAAAAATATGGATGATGAATTTTTAAAGCAGGCATTGGGAGATGTTTTGAAGGAAACAGGTTTTGAAGGTATTTTTGAAATAGAATTTCTGATTGGGCAGGATGATACATTGTATTTTAGTGAAATAAATTTCCGGAATTCAACATGGAGCTGGGCATCTACGATAGCTGGAATGAATCTTCCGGTACTTTGGGGTGAATCCATGCTGCAGGATGCAATCGGGGACATCTATCAGAAGCTGCCGGAAAATTTTACTGGAATGGTTGAACCGATTGATTATGGAAAGAGGGTAGAAACAGGGATGATTACCTGTGCGCAGTGGCTGTCAGAATTTAAAAATGCAGATGTTACCTATTATTATGATAAGCAGGATATGGAACCGTTTTATGTTATGATGGAAAACCGGGTACTGTTGAGCTGATAGAGAAAAGTATAAGATGTTTCTAGGAATAGGAACATAACATCATGAAAGAAATATAAAGTATAGTCCTGTTTCAAAATGAAGGGATAGGAGCAGATGGGAAAGAAATTAAAAATTATGCATGTTTTAAATTCAGGGGATTATTCAGGTGCGGAAAGCGTTGTAATTACGATTATAGAAAATTATGGTAAAAACGTGCAGGGGATTTACGTGGGGTTAAAAGGTGAAATTGGAAAATTTTTAGAAGCAGCAAAAATAAAATATTATCCAGTCAGTAAATTGAATCTGAAGAATTTGAAAATAGCTGTAAAAGAAATTAAGCCGGACATAATACATGCACATGATTTCCGGGCAAGCTGCTTAACTGCTATGCTGATGACAGAATCACCAATCCTCAGCCATCTGCATAGCAACCCTTTGTGGATTCGGAGAATCTGTCCCTGTTCCGTGGCTTATTTTATGCTTTCTTTTCGGTTTCAAAAGATTCTTACGGTGTCTGCATCGGTTATGCAGGAGTATTGTTTTGGTAAACAGCTTGAGAATAAAGTTATCATAACAGGAAATCCTGCAGATACGGCTAAGATTCGCAGACTGGCAGATAAAGAACCAGCGGGCATGTACAGAAAACAGGAATTTGATGTTGCTTTTCTGGGACGTTTAGTTCCAGAGAAAAATCCGCATTTGTTTTTAAAAATCATACATAAATTAAAAAAAATGAAACCGGATATCCGGGCAGTTATGATTGGGGATGGGGAGATGAGACGCGCAATAGAAAATGAAATATGCAGACGGGATATGAAAGAGACAATTCAAATGACTGGTTTCCTAAAAAATCCATATCCGGTTTTAAAACAGGCAAAAGTATTATGTATGCCATCGAGCTGCGAAGGATTTGGGCTTGCGGCTATTGAAGCGCTGTCTGTCGGAAAACCTGTTGTATGCAGTGCACAGGGAGGATTGAAAGATATTGTGACAAAAAAATGCGGACTTGTCTGTCAGTCCGAAAAAGATTATACAGATGAAATTTTTCGCCTTTTAACTAGTCAGGAATATTACAGCCAGAAATCATTTGAAGCAGAAAAAAGGAGCCAGTTATTTGATAATATTCCAGAATATATGCAGAAATTAGTGCAGACATACAGTCAGGTGCTTTCCAGCACTTCCAGAGATTATCGTACAGTCTGCTGAAATCTTTGGAAAAAGGATGAATTTAAATTTGGAGGAATTATGAGCATTTTTCTGGCACTGGGAATGTATTTTTTGAGCCTTTTTCTTGTAATACTCGATTTTTCGGCAGGCATACCGGATAAGACGAAAAGAAGAATATTTAATCTCATGTGCCTTGTTCTGGTAGTCATAGCTGCCGTTTCCAAGACGGAACAGACAAATTATGATACAAAGAATTATATTGCGTATTTCGAACATGTGTGGATTGATTCGTGGAAAAATCTTGGCAGCTATTATTTCGAGCCTGGTTATGTTGTGCTTAATTTTGTGATAAAAATGATGGGGTTTTCTTACCATATATTATTTTTTGTCTGTGCACTGATTCCGGTTTTGATTTACCGGACAATGATTTTGAAATATGCAAAATACATATTTTTATGCCTGCATGTTTATATAGCCTGTTATTATTTTTTAAATGAAATGATTATTATCAGGCATGGCATTGCAGCAGCATTTCTCATATATAATTGCAGGAATCTTGCCGAAGGGAAAAAAATGAAATCGGTACTTACCGTAGTGGCAGGTTCCATGTTCCATACAATTGCATTGGCTGGATTTATTCCAGTTATCATTGTTTTTGCAGAGGGAAAAAGAAAAAAACTGGCGTATCTGATTTTTGTGGCGGGCATGATTCTTGCTTTTTTTGTGGCTATTGTAACACCTGCCAGAATTGTGGAGTTATTGCAGGGAACTGTCAGCATTATATTTCCGGCATTGGATAATAAGATTGCAAAGCTGGCTGCGTATAGCCAGATGGCAGATGCTGCAGGTTACCGGCGGATGGTATTATATTTCCCGTTTTTGGTCCTTTCCATATGGGAGCTGTCAAATGAATATAGAAAAAGACAGAATAATAATGATAAAATCATGCTCGTGGTTTTTTCGTATTATGCGGCTGCGTATGGATGCATGGCTGCTTTTCAGTCTATTGAAGAAATGGGCAGGGTAAACAGTCTTTTTTGTTCAGTTATTATTTTTGCAGCTTCCAGATTTGCAGAAGGGCAGAAAAATAAATGGTCCAGGGCAGCGGTTATAGGACTTATTCTTTTTATCAGCATGTATTTATATTTTAGAAATAATTTTTTTGCTGATGGCGGTTTATTGGGAATTAATTATTATTAGGAGATAAAATTCGTGGTTATGATACAGAAAAAATATAACAGGCCAGTCATAATACTCAGAAAAAAAGCAGAGGGAGTCAATTCCATTGAGGAGCTTGCATGGCGCATAAAAAGTGACTGTGATGTAAAAGTCGTATGCTGTCCGCAGCATTCTGTGTCTGTAAAGGGAATGCTTGCTAATATAAGGTTTATAAGAACAATCAGGGCACCGGTATATCATGTTTTAGCACCAAGCGAAGCTTATCTGCTGCCATTTTGCCGAAAGGGGAGAAAGATTTTAACATATCATGACCTTGGCACGCTGTATCAGGGCAGAAATTGGTTATATAGTTTTCTGAGAATGCTTCTGCTTGCCGTGATTCCCGGTTTTTTTGCTGATAAAATTATTTTTGTTTCCAGACAGACGAAAAATGAATACATCAGGCGAATCAGGTATATTTCTCCACGAAAAATAAAAATTATTTATAATGCATATGACAAAAGACTGGTACCCGAAGCAAAAGTGGAAAACAATGTTTTTACAATTCTTGTGATTGGTACAGATGAGAGAAAAAATCTCAGCGGTACAATTAAGGCTGTGAAAGGGCTGAATGTGAAGCTGCATATTATTGGGAAGCTGACGAAGATACAGGAAGATTTGCTTAAAATAAATAAAATTGCTTATGAAAATGCTTATGATGTTTCATTTGAAGAAATCGTGCATGCGTATAATAACTGTGATATAGTAAGCTTCCCAACACGCTATGAAGGTTTTGGGCTGCCAGTTATAGAAGCGAATGTTATGAGAAAGCCGGTAATTGCAGGGGATATTGATGTGATGCGGGAAGTAGCGCAGAATGCCGCGTTGTTAGTGAATCCTGACTCGATTAACGATATTCGAAAAGCAGTTATCCAGCTGATGGAAGATACAGATATACAGAAAATGCTGATTCGAAACGGAAGAAAAAATGCGGAACGTTTTTCACCGGAAAGGATAACTGAAAAGTATAATCAGCTTTATATAGAAGAAATGAAAAACAGTCAAACCAGAATGGTGGTGTGCAAGCATGACAATTGTTATCGTTAATACTTTTTATTATCCTGATATTGTAGGTGGTACAGAAGTAAGTGTCCAGAAACTGGCTGAAGGGCTGGCTGAAAAACGCCATAAAATTCATATAATCTGTACTTCTGATACAGAAGAAACAAAATGCATAAACGGTGTGTCTGTACATCGTTTCCGGCATATGGATAAGGGAAAGGCTGTACGGAATTATGAGGAATTTTGTAATATTCTTTTTTTGAAGAAAATCAAAGACCTGCTGGCTGAAATAAAACCGGATGTTTTAAATACAAATAACCTGATTCCCTTTTCGCTGGCGGTCTGGCAGCTTGGAAAAAAGCTGGGAATACCAGTCGTGCATTTTGCACGAGATTATTATCTGTTCAGCAGCCGGTTCCGGCTGAAAAACTGGTATTACAGGCTTATGTCGCAGATTCCAGATGCAGTGGCGGCAGCTTCAGAATATACACTGCATGCACATCTGGGCCGGAAGCTTTTCCAGAATAGTAAAATAAAAATCGTAATACCAAATGCAATTAATTATGATATGAAGCTGTATGATGAACTTGCAGAAGAAAAAAGTAAAATCCGTGATACAAAAATTACATTTGCATTTGCAGGAAGATATACAGAAGATAAGGGTGTGAGATATTTAATGGAAGCTTTTCTGGAATGGAATCAAAGCCATGCGGTTTTAAAGTTTTTTGGCAGGGGTGAATTGTCTGAATATGTAAAAGAACATGCTTTGAGAAATCATAATATTATGGATTATGGTTTTCTTTATGAAGAAGATTTATCCAGGGAACTGCAAAAATGTGATGTTTTAATTGCCCCAACTACCAGTGCGTTTCCAGAGGCTTTTGGAAGAATTATTTTGGATGCATATAAGCATGCCATGCCAGTTATTGCAACACGTGTCGGTGGAATGCAGGATATTGTAATTCATAAACAGACAGGACTTCTTATCCGGCCAGACAGCAGACAGGATATTATACGGGGCATGCAGTATTTCTCAGACAGGAAACATATTACAGGCATGTTTTCAAATATCAGGGCAGAATTGAAAACATATGGAATTGAAAACAATATCAGGGCTTTTGAAAATCTATATGCCCGGCTTTTAACGTAGCAGGATTGCAGTTCCTGCAAGAATTTGGATGTAAGATATAAGGATGATATTATGCGCAGGGCAGCAGTCATAAATTTTATTTCACGTTATTCGGCAGCAGCTGTACAGATGTTTATGAATTTTATTCTGGCAAGGCTGATTTCACCAAAGGAATTCGGGGTTGTTACAATTATAACTGTATTTACCGGATTTATTGCTTTGTTTTCTGATATGGGTATCAGTCCGGCAGTTATTCAATATAAGGATTTAGAAAACAAAGATTATGAAAGTTTATATACCGTTACTTTTTATATTGGGCTGATTCTTGCATTTTTCTTTAGTTTGATGGGATTTGTGCTTAATGCCTTATATGGTAATCGTGTTTATATACCATTATGCGCTATTTTGTCCATAGCAGTATTTTTGAATTCCATAAACGTGGTTCCAAATGCAATTATGATGAAAGAGCAGCAGTTTCTTGAAAATGGTGTCCGTACATTTGTATCGGCGCTGGTGTGTGGAAGCATAACAATATGCCTGGCGTTTTTTCATTTCCGATATTATGCAGTTGTTTTAAATTCGGTTTTGACTGCTGTATTTACCTGTATATGGAATTGTATTCGCAGGCCTATAGCATTTCACTTTTGTTTTCAGGTGGCTCCGATTAAAAAGATTTTCCGTTTTTGTTCTTTTCAGATGCTGTTTAGTTCTGTCAGTTATTTTGCTTCAAATACAGATACTCTGCTGGTTGGAAAAACAATGGGAGAAGAAAAGACAGGACTGTATGATAAAGCCTACCAGCTGATGACATATCCAATGACGATGTTTGCGGGTATTATTACGCCTGTTCTTCATCCGGTATTATCTAATTATCAGACAGACAGGAATCTGCTGTATTGTTATTTTATAAAAATTTTGCGTATTCTGTTATATTTTTCTATTTTTGTTTCCTGTGTGTGTTATTTCGCGCCAGAAGAAATCATTGGAATATTGTATGGCAGCAATTGGGAAGCAGCTGTCAGGCCGTTTCAAATATTGAGTCTGTCAATCGTTACAAAGATGTGCAATTCGATTGCCGGTTCTTTTTTTCAAACACTTGGCAAAACCCAGGTACTGTTCAAAACAGGAGTGCTTTCAACAATTATGATTGTATTTTTTACGTTTGCCGGCATTTTAGGAGGCAGTCTGGAGAGTGTGGCAGCATTTGTGTCTGCAGGGCATATATTAAATTTCTGGCTGGCATTTTACTATTTGATGAAAGAAGGATTTGAAACTGGCTATCTGGAATTTTTGAAAATAACAATAAAGCCTTACAGCATTTACGTTTTGATTCTGGCAATCCTTCATTTTCTGGATATACCGGAATGCGGCATATTTTTATCGCTTATCACAAAGCTTCTGATTGCTGCTATTTTGTACGGCATGCTATTCGCTGTGTCCGGAGAATGGAAAAATCTGCGTGAGGTATACGCGGCGTTGCTGTGCAGAAATCATCAATGAGGCCGGAAGAAGGAAAATAAGGAGAATATCAGGATGATAGAAAAATGGAGTAAAGATATATTCTGGAAGATTAAAAATTATGGTTTACAGGTGTGCAGGGATGTCAGATTGTTCCCGAAGCGTTTGTTATGCAGGGGAGGGGCTGGCACGATGGAACAGTATTTTCGTGTAAAATACAGGTATGAAGCTTATGGTGACGGGCATTTGGACAAAACGGCTGGAATTTATAAAAAAGAACAAAAAGACGGCAGGGATGTCATAAGAAAATATGGACAGTTAGTGACAACAGCATCATGGACTGCAGAAAAACAAAAGGAAAAAGAAATGCTTGAGGAGGCAATTATTCATGATAAGAAACGGTTTTCGAAAGAATATGAAAAGGAAACTGCATATATCAGGAATCGGGGCGAATTGATGCTGTACCCTTATCCGTTTACGGAAAAATACCTGAAAAAACAAGATTCTATTCGTGTATATACCTGGAAAAAAGGCAGGAGCAGGCTTAAATATGTGAAACATTTTGGAAAAAAGCTGTTTTTTCCAGAACAGCCAGATGAAGATATCAGATATCAGTATACACAGCTGGTTATGGAACAGGACCCATTGTCACCGCATGTTTATTTTCATGAAAATTTTATGCTTGAAGATGGTGATATTTTTGTTGATGTGGGAAGTGCAGAGGGAATGATTTCGCTGGATGCTGCTGAGAAAGCAGGTGAAGTATATTTAATCGAAAGGTCTGAATCATGGAATCTGGCGTTAAAGGCTACATTTCAAAAATATCATGATAAAATACACATTATCCGTGCTTATGCCGGGTTAAACAATGTTTCACCAGAAGTTACATTAGATAAAGTGCTTACAGGTTATACAGGTAAACGGATTTTTATAAAAATGGATATAGAAGGAATGGAGCTGCAGGCTTTGCATGGCTGCCTGAAAACAATGAAAAGAAATGACTGTTTTTTTGCGTGTGCATCTTATCATACAAATACCATGAAAGATGAATTAATGACATTTTTTAAAAGAAACGGATATGAAACAGAAGCAGGAAAAGGATATATGCTGTTTATGCACGGACATATGACATTAGAAAATGGAATGTATGAACGAATGAAATATCCATATTTCAGGACAGGCATTGTCAGGGCATTTAAAGCCAAAGGAAAACAGGGATAATTCTCTGCATAAGGAAATGGATAGGGATGTTAACATGGAAACAGAAAGGCGGGGCAGACACAAAATGGATAAATTTGCTTTTGTTATGCTGAATTATAATTGTTTTGAGGCGACCGTTCAATGTGTACAGAGCCTGATGAAAAAGCTTGACAGGCCTGACTGCATTATGATAATTGTTGACAATGGTTCACAGGATGGTTCTGGAAAAAAGCTGAAAAAACAGTTTTCTGGGAATCTCAATATACATGTGTTACTGAGCAAAAAAAATCTGGGATTTTCCAGAGGATTAAATGCAGGGTATCGTTATGCGAAATTGAAAATGAAATGCAATTATATTTCCCTGATAAACAATGATACACTGCTTTTATCTGACAGCTATTGCAAAATATGCTCGCGTGATTACGAGAAGTATGGATATGCTGTTTTGGGGCCGCAGATAGAAAATACGGAACAGGACAGTGTGAACCGGAACCCATATCGTGCGATAGAAAAAAATCCAGAAGAAATGCGCCTGATATTAAAACGACAGAGAAGGCATCTTGGCCTGCATATTCTTATGGCATCTTTGCATATGAGAAATACTTATTTAAAAATCAGGAATTTTCAGAAAAATATGTGCCGGAAATCAGCGGATGGGAAACCAATAACAGAAACATGTAAAGGCGTTGTGCTGGAAACAGGACTGCACGGATGCTGGCTTGTTTTTTCACCGGCTTATGTATCAAGATTTGACGGACTTGAAGAAATTACGTTTCTTTATAATGAAGAATGGCTTTTGTTTCACAGATGCAGGGAAAATCAGATGCTTATGATGTATGAACCGGATATACATATTTTTCATGCGCAGCATACAGTACTTCTGAAATTTTCCAAGGATGAAAATGATAAATTTTTATTTCGTGCAAAGGCAGAGATGAACAGCATGAAACGTGTAATTGCTTATATAGAACAGAGAAAGGATATGGAGCAGGATTTGAATGGATATTAATACGATAAATTTTATTGCATTTTTTCTGCTGTGTCTTTTTTTGTATTATCATACAAAAAGCAGATATAGAAATGCATTTCTGCTTGCAGCCAGTTATTTGTTTTATATGCAGGCTATGCCAGCTGTCAGCCTGCTGGTTCTGGCTGCTGCCTGTGTTTGTAAAAGCACCTATGCCAATCTGGAATGAGAGCAAGGCTATTTTGAATACACTTGAAGAACTGGCATACAAGAATCATATTCCATATATCGATTATACAATGCTTTATGATGAAATTCAGCTTGATTTTGATGCAGATCTTCTGGACGGAAAGCATCTGAACCAAAATGGCGGTGTAAAAGTGAGCAGGCATTTCAAACATATTTTAAAAGAATATTTACATAAATAAATGATTGTTGTAAGTCATAAAAAACAGTGCATGGCTGTGACGGTACGCCAGCTATGCAGACCCCAAAAAGGCCGCCTGGGACAGCAAGCCTGCTGCCCGGTCGGCCTTTTTTCACATCTTTATCATACAGCACACCATGCCCCAGGCCCGGTTCCGGCAGCCCGCAAAATCGCGACGCATTTATTTTTACTCTTTACGAGATGCCCCCTTTTCAGTATAATAGAACTGAAATTTGAAACAGACTGCGGTTTCCTGGCAAAAGGAAGTAAAGGAGGATGGGCATGAAGCAGAAAAAGCAGCAGAAAGCAGAACAGTTCTATAAAAAAAGCATCTGGCCTTCCATTGTGCTTTTTCTTATTTTTTTAGGAAGCTGTACGGTTATGCCCCTGACATTTGCGAATATTTTTAAAGAGTATCTGCTGGACTCGCAGATGGCGGGCATATCTGAGGATGCAGAAAAGCTGGGACAGCTTTTTTTGCCGCGCATAGAAGAAGGAGATTTTTCGGAAGCGTTTTCGTTTTTGAAAATGTATCTGGGAGAGGAAAATGATATCTGCGCAACCGATGCGGACGGGCGTATTTTATGGCAGTTTCGGGAAACGCCGCCGGATTTTTCGCGCAGGGAGCGCGTCAGGCTGATTGATGAGTACGAGTTTATGCCAGATAAAGATGAAACAGGAAAAAAGGCGCAGAGCGCCCTTACGATGCCGCCCTGGCAGTTTCTGCTGCGGTGCATCGAGACACTGCCGAAAAAATATGATAAAGGCAGGCAGTGGCTGAAAAATACGATTTTTCATGAATATTACTGGGTGGAAATTCCGGTTCAGGATGAAAGCTACCGCCTGTATTACCGGGATGATGTGCTGCTGGCCCAGAAGCATGTTTATTTTCTGACGGTCGGAGTCGTGATGGAAGCGGCGTTTCTGACAATCCCGATTATCCTGCTGCTGTTTAATGTCCTTTCTTCGATTGCCATGCAGAAAAAAATGGTCAACCTTCTGTATCTGGATAACGATACAGGCGGGAAAAACTGGGCGCATTTCCAGCAGAGAAGCAAAAAAATCCTGTGCCAGCACCGGAATCTGGGAATTACATATGCGGTTGTCAACCTGCACATGGAACGGTATCAGGATTACTGTGCCTGCTATGGGAGCGGGGAAGGGGAAGAACTGCTGAAAAAAATATACGGCTACCTGAATGTCAATATGGAAAGCGGGGAGACGTTTGCCCGGTTTGCAAATGCGGATTTTGGAATCTTAATGCGCCCGGATGCAGGGGGACAGTGCGAAAACCGCCTGAAAAAGATTCTGGCGGAGCTGACCGGAATCCAGAAGGAACGGGCGCTTTCGTTTCTGGCAGGGATTTATATGATAGAACCGCAGGAAGAAAAGAAAATGCACGAAGCGCACAGAAGGCGGATGCTGGATATTGACCAGGCATACCACTTTGCCAGTGCAGCCAGAAGAACGATTCAGGACGAAAAAGGCAGGCATGTCCAGGTGTATGACCAGCAGATTTTAGATGAACAGCTGTGGAAGATGAAAGTGGAAGAACGGATGGAGGAAGCGCTGCTTAACCAGGAATTCCAGCTGTACCTGCAGCCCAAATACAATCCGGCGGATGGAAAAATGGCGGGCGCGGAAGCGCTGGTGCGCTGGGTGTCCCCGTCCGAAGGGATGATTGCGCCGTACCGGTTTATCCCGGTGTTTGAAGAAAACGGGTTTATTACAAGACTGGATGATTATATGGTATCTGCGGTGGCAAAGCTGCAGTCCAGCTGGAAAATCCAGGGCAAAAAGCAGGTGCCGGTGTCAGTCAATATATCCAGGGCAAATTTTACAAGGGCAGACCTTGCAGGACATATCTGCCATCTGGTGGACAGTTATGGGGCAGACCACGGCATGATTGAGCTGGAGCTTACGGAAAGCGCGTTTTTCGGGGATAAGCAGAGGCTGCGCAAGATTCTGGGCGAGCTGAAAATGCACGGATTCCGTATTTCAATGGATGATTTCGGTGCCGGGTATTCGTCGCTGAATTCGCTTAAGGACCTGCCGATAGACGTGCTCAAGCTGGATATGGATTTTTTCCGGGGCAGCGGCAGCGGAAAACGGGGCGAAATCGTTGTCAGGGAAACTATCCGGCTGGCAAAAAATCTGGATATGAAAGTAGTGGCAGAGGGCATTGAGCACAAAGAACAGGTGGAATTTTTAAAACAGCAGGGCTGCGACATGATTCAGGGATATTATTATGCAAAGCCGATGCCGGTCAGCGAATTTGAACAGATGGCAGAGCATGATTTTTAAAAGGAGAAAAGGATGCATGCAGTTTTTTTGATGATCCAGTATCTTGGAATTGTGATTCTGATGCTGGAAGCATTTTATATAGCCGGACAGAAATCGTCCAGGCAGCAGCAGACACTGCTCATGCTGGTTGTTGCGCTGTGCATTAATTTTATGGGCTTTTTGCTGGAGCTGGATGCCTCGACGATGCAGGAAGCCCTGATAGCGGTGAAGTTTTCGTATCTTGGAAAGCCGTATATTGCGCTGTGCCAGTTTTTGTTTGTCATGCAGGTCTGTAAAATACAGATTCCAAGGCGCGTGGTGACCGTTCTGGCAGGATGGCATACGCTGATTGTATTTCTGGTGTTTTTCTGTGACAGGCATACGCTGTATTACAGCAGCATTGAATTTACCGGGGACAGATATTTTCCGCATCTGGAAACAGGGCATGGCGTCCTTTACAATATCAACAGTATCTGGATGATGGTTTATGTGGTCCTGATGATATGCTTCTGCCTGTCCCGCTGCAGGAAGGCGAAAAAAACGGCGGAGAAGCGGCGCTTCGGATGCCTGGTTCTGATTAACCTTGTGGGGGCTGCAGGGTATTTCATATATTTAAGCGGGGTAACGAGGGGGTATGATACGATGCTTCTGGCATACCTGATTGACTCGCTGCTGTTATCGGTGCTGATATTTAAGGGCGGCATTTTAGATACGCTGACGCTGGCCAAGGAGCTGGCGGTTGATGAGCTTTGCGAAGGGCTTGTCGTGGTGGATAATGAGGAAAATGTGATTTATTTTAATCACAAGACAGAACAGATTTATGAGGGAATCACGCTTGGAAAGGCGGAAGCTATCCTGGACGATATGGATGACTGCATCCTGGAACATAGGAATCTGGTGCGGGGCCGGAATATTTATGCTGCCGGCAGCTGGCTGATTGAACGGGACAATGTGTATTATGGCAGGATGTATGTGTTAAGCGACATTACAGACAGCTACCATTATACGCAGCAGGTCCGGGAACAGGCCGGAATCATGAAAGAGCTGAAAGACCAGGCAGAATCGGCAAACCGCGCAAAATCTGTCTTTGTATCAAATATGTCCCACGAAATCCGCACGCCGATGAACGCAATCGTCGGGCTGACAGAGGTGCTGCTGCGCAGGGACCGGGATGCGGAGGATAAGCAGTACCTGATGAATATCAAAAGCTCGGGAGAGGCTTTGCTGGATATTATCAACGACCTGCTTGATTTTTCCAAAATCGAGGCAGGGAAATTTGAAATTGTAAAAGATGCCTATGACGTGGCGCAGATGATGCGGGATATCGAGGTTATCGGTAAGACGCGGATAGGAGATAAAAACGTAACGCTGGTGATGGATATTGACCGGCAGATTCCAAAGCTTTTATACGGAGACGGCCTGCGCATCCGCCAGGTAATTCTCAATATTATGAATAATGCGGTGAAATATACGGAAGAAGGCACCGTAACGCTCAGTGTCAGGCAGGAAGCGTGTGACGGGGAAAATGTGCAGCTGCAGGTTTCGGTCGCCGATACCGGACAGGGAATCCGTCAGGAAGACCTGGACGGCCTGTTCGATGCGTTTACCCAGGTAGATATCAAGAAAAACCAGGGCAAGGAAGGCACCGGGCTGGGGCTTGCCATTTCACGCCAGCTGGTCGAGCTGATGGGCGGGCAGCTGCGTGTGGAAAGCGAGTATGGAAAAGGCAGCCGGTTTTATTTTACCCTGCGGGAAGGCGTGCGCAGCACGGAAGCCATTGGCGATTATACCAGGACGCAGGCGCAGCCGGAACAGGCGGATGAGGATATCTTTACCTTTCAGGCACCGGATGCACAGATACTTCTTGTGGACGACAACGAGATTAACCAGGAAGTTGCCAAAGCGCTGATGGAGCCTTTTGCGATGCAGATTGATGTGGCATCCAATGGAAAGCAGGCAGTGGAAATGGTGTTAAAAAAGCAGTACGATATCGTATTTATGGATCATTTCATGCCGGTGATGGACGGCCGGAAGGCAACGGAAATTATCCGTGGCATGGAAGGAGAGGCTTTTCAGTCACTGCCGGTGATAGCGCTGACTGCCGATGCCGTGCAGGGCGTCCGGGAAGAACTGTTTCAGGCAGGCATGAATGATTTTGTTTCAAAGCCGATTGATGTTGCGGATGTGTCCAGGGTACTGCGGCAGTGGCTGCCTGGCGAAAAGGTATTGCCGCATCGTTTATAGAATTTTAATATTTTCAGGAAAAAATATTGAAAAGCTGAAAAAAAAACGATATAATGAAAATATCGGCAGTTTATGATAGAGGAAACTGGTACATATTTATCGAGGCTGCAAGAACATGAACAATAGCGAATGAGGAGGAGAGGGATTCATGTTTAGGTTCAAAGACGAGAAGATAGAAAAAAAGCTGACCAGGTCGTTTCTTCTGGTGTCATTAATTACTGCAGTATCAGCGCTTCTTGGACTGATTGCTTTGATTGTTGCCGCTAACAGGTATTCTTATGCGCTGACGAATTACGGGTTTGCGCAGGGGGATATTGGAAAAGCCATGTTTGAATTTGCAGATGTGCGCTCATCCATGCGTGCATCTATTGGCTATGATGATGAAGAAACGATTAATTCTGTGGTAAAGCAGCATGAAGAATCGATTGCAGCTTTTAAGGAAAATTTTGCATTGATTGAAAATACAATTGTGTCAGAAGACGGCAGGGAAACCTATGACCAGATTGAAGCGGAGCTGGAAGAATACTGGAAGCTGGACACGCAGATTATGGAGATGGGAGCAACCACGGACCGGGAACGTTCCGCACAGGCACAGCAGATGGGACTGAGCCAGCTGGCAGGCATTTATGAGAGCATTTATTCCCAGCTGACAGAGCTTTTGGAAGTAAAGGTAACCGAAGGACAGAAGCTTTCCAGGACACTGATGATTATGTGCGTTATTCTGGGAATTGTTATCACAGGCGTGATTGTAATTTCCATACTGGTCTCGATGCGGATAGGACGCCGGATTGCAAGGGGGATTGCAGGGCCGTTAAATGAACTTGGCAGCCGCCTGAAAATGTTTGCGGCAGGCGACCTTACGTCTCCGTTCCCGCAGACGGAATCCAGGGACGAAGTGGCTGAAATGATTGACCATGCAGCCGAGATGTCAGACATGCTGAACCTGATTATCAATGATATCGGGGAAGTGCTTGGAGAGATGGAACATAAGAATTATGCTGTCCACTCCAAAGCAGTTGATAAATATACCAATGATTTCCAAAAATTAGTAAAATCCATGGCCGGGCTGCGCGAGCAGATGTCAGATACTATGCGTTCCATCGGGGACGCATCCAATCAGGTATCGAGCGGTTCGCAGAATATGGCGGATGCCGCACAGAACCTTGCAGAGGGCGCGACGGAGCAGGCAGGGGCTGTCCAGGAGCTTCAGGCTACGATTATTGATATTACGGAAACAATGGAAAAGAGTGCAAAGAGCGCAGAGGAATCTTACAAGCAGGCAAAAGATTATGCAGAAGAAGCTGACCGCAGCCGTGACGAGATGCATGCAATGGTTACGGCCATGGAAAAAATCAGCGATTCTTCCGCAAGAATTGGCAATATTATTTCTGAAATTGAGTCCATTGCATCGCAGACAAACCTTCTGTCTTTAAATGCTTCCATTGAAGCGGCAAGGGCAGGAGAAGCCGGAAGGGGATTTTCGGTTGTTGCAGAAGAAATCCGCCAGCTGGCAGAGCAGAGCGCGCAGGCTGCGGTCGATACCAGGGAGCTGATTGAAAGCTCGATGAAAGAGATTGCAGAAGGAAGCCGCGCCGTGGAGCGTGCGTCCAGTTCGATTGATAATGTAGTAAACGGCATTAATCACATTGCGGAATCTTCCAAGAGCCTGAGCGTGATGGTTATTACACAGGCAGAAACAATGCGCCAGGCAGAACAGGGCGTTTCCCAGATATCCGAGGTCGTACAGAACAACTCTGCGACAGCAGAGCAGACGTCGGCAACAAGCGAGGAGCTTTCTGCCCAGGCGGCAACGTTAGACGAGCTTGTCGGACAGTTTGTGCTGGACGAAGCATAACAGCCGGAAACGGTATAAGATAAGCAGATATGGCAAAAGGGCTAATGGCAGTGCAGCTGGAACAGCAGGCGCGCTGCCGTCAGCTCTTTCTTTTATGTAAAAAACAGCTTTTTCCTGCATAATTTCTGCCTGTATGGCAAAAATTGTGGTAAATGCATGATGTTCTGGATAAAGGAGAAGAAAATGCTGTTTAATTCGTTCCGCTTTCTCGTATTTTTTCCGGCAGCCGTATTTATTTATTTTTTGATTCCCAAAAGGCTTCGCTATATCTGGCTGCTTGCTGCAAGCTATTTTTTTTATATGAACTGGAATGCAAAATATGCGCTGCTGCTGGCCGGGTCTACGCTGGTAACCTGGTTTGGCGGGCTGCTGCTTGGACTGTGCCAGGAAAAAAATGCCGGGTCCTTCTGGAAAAAATGGATTGTGGCTTTAAGCTTTGCATGCAACCTGGGCATTCTGGGATTTTTTAAATATTTTGATTTTGCGCTTGGCAATGTGAATGCGCTTTTGGAAAGGCTTGGGCTGCAGGTGCTGGAGCGGCCGTTTGATATCGTGCTGCCGGTCGGCATTTCTTTTTATACGTTTCAGGCGCTGGGCTATACGGTGGATGTATACCGGCAGGATATCTGTCCGCAGAAAAACCTGTTTAAATATGCACTGTTTGTCTCTTTTTTTCCGCAGCTTGTTGCCGGGCCGATTGAGCGCTCGAAAAACCTTCTGGTTCAGATAGAGCAGATGGAACAGGCAGGCTTCCGCCAGCTGTATGATTATGACCGGATAGCCAGCGGGCTTCGGATTATGCTGTGGGGCTATTTCCTGAAAATGGTAATTGCCGACCGGATTGCAGTGATTGCCGATACGGTGTTTGATTCCTGGTATTTTTATGGAACCGTTGTGCTGGTGTTTGCTGCCGCGGCATTTTCTATCCAGATTTACTGTGATTTTGCCGGATATTCTACGATAGCAGTCGGCGCGGCAAAAATCATGGGCTTTGATTTGATGGAAAATTTTGACACGCCGTATTTTGCCAGAAGCATACAGGAATTCTGGCGGCGGTGGCATATTTCCCTGAGCACATGGTTTAAGGATTATCTGTATATCCCGCTGGGCGGGAACCGCTGTGGCAGGCTGCGGCGCCATTTGAACCTTATGATTACGTTTCTGGCCAGCGGGCTGTGGCATGGGGCCAGCTGGCATTTTGCCGCATGGGGAGCGGTGCATGGCCTGTATCAGATTATCGGAGCGGAAACAAGGCCGCTGCGTGAGCGGATATATGAAAAGACACATACAAAGCGCCATTCGTTCAGCTTCCGTTTCGGCCAGAGCGCAGCTGTGTTTGTAATGGCAGCTTTTGCATGGATATTTTTCCGCGCAGGCTCGCTGTCACAGGCGTTTGGCTATATCGGCCGTATTTTTACCAAGCCGGACTGGTGGGCCTTGACGGACGGCACCATTTACCGGCTCGGCCTGGCACGCAGGGAAATGAATATCCTCGTTTTTTCGATGGGCATTCTGTTTCTGGCAGGCGTTGTGAAATACAAAAACCACGAAACCGTGGATGCATTTCTGGCAAAGCAGTGTGCGTGGTTCCGCTGGGGCGCGGTGGCGGTGCTGTTTTTTTGTATTTTCCTGTTTGGGATATACGGGCCGGGATATGATGCGGCGCAGTTTATTTATTTCCAGTTTTAGAAGATGCAGGGATGCTGTCTGGATAAAAAAAGAATCATTGCCAGAATGTGCATAATTTGATATGATGTTAAAAAAGATGCAGCACAAAGGAAAGGCGGATGTATGAATGAGGCACGCATTTTACAGAATAAGGCATATCTGTATGTGACAGAGTTTTTTGCAGGAATGTCTGTCATGGCAGTGGAATTAGGGGCGAGCCGCCTGCTGGCACCTTATTTCAGCTCGTCGCAGATAGTCTGGACGATTATTATCGGGACAATAATGATAGCGATGGCGCTTGGCAATATTTACGGCGGAAGAATGGCGGATAAGCACCCCGACCCGGACCGCCTGTATGAGCGGATTGTGATTGCTGCTGTCTGGATTGCAGCAATTCCGGCTGTCGGGAAATATGTGGTTCTTGGAATTTCGGCTGTGCTGGTTTTTACGGTCAGCAGTAATTTTCTGGTTCTGGCGGCGTTTTGCTCCTGCCTGGTGATATTTGTGTTTCCCCTGTTTCTGCTCGGAACGGTTACGCCGTCTCTGGTGAAATATACGGTAGACAGCCTGGAGGATAATGGAAGGACGGTCGGGATGCTGAATGCGTCGAATACCATCGGCAGCATTCTGGGCACATTCCTGCCGACCTTTGTCACGATTCCGGCTGTCGGGACAGCTGCAACATTTTTGATTTTTGCGGGAATCCTGATGCTGCTGGCTGTGCTTTATTTTGTGTCTCCGAAAAAGGAGCGCAAAAAGGGGAGCGGGAAGAAAATGGCTGCGGGACTGTTTCTTTTTCTGATATGCTGTCTTTTCGGGACCTCAGACAGCTTTGCATTCTGGGAAGATGACCTCGCCTATGAAGGGGAATCGGTATACAATTACCTGCAGGTACGGGAAGATGAAAACAGCGTGGTTCTGTCTACGAATGTGCTGTTCGGCGTGCAGTCGATTTTGAAAAAAGACCACAGCATGACCGGGATGTATTATGATTATGCACTTGCCGCGCCATTGATGGCGGGCGCGTATGAAAAAGACCGCATGGACATGCTGATTCTCGGCATGGGGACAGGAACGTTTGCGTCGCAGTGTGAGCGGTATTTTTACCATTCGGATATCGAAGGCGTGGAAATCGACGAAAAGATTACACAGCTTGCCAGGGATTATTTCGAGCTGCCGGAGGATATTCCGGTTGCCGGCTATGACGGCCGTGCATACCTGAACGCGGTGGATAAAAAATATGATGTCATTATGGTAGACGCCTATCAGGATATTACGATTCCGTTTCAGATGTCGTCCGTGGAATTTTTTGCAATGGTAAAAGAACATCTGAAGGATGACGGCGTGATGGTCGTAAATATGAATATGCGGGGCACGAAGGAAGGAAATATCAATGCGTATCTTTCCGATACGATTGCGCGTGTTTTTGATACGGTCTATACGGCAGATGTCCAGGGCTCTACGAACCGGGAGCTGTTTGCGTCTGCTTCGCCGGATATTCTGGAGGTTCTGCAGGATAATACCGCGCTTGCGCCGGACAGTACGCTGGCAGACATGATGGACCATGTTGCGGCCGGCCTTACGGCTTACGAACCGGGCGGGTATCTGATGACGGATGACAGGGCCCCGGTAGAGCTTTTGGGCATGCAGGTGATTGACGAACTGATTCGCAGCGAGGTGGAATATTACCGGGATATTTATGAGCAGGAAGGAATCCGGGGGCTGCTGGAGCTTTTTTAGCAGCTGGAAGCGTGAAGTTTGGAAAAAATTAAAAAATCAGAAAAATTATTATTGAAAAGGAATAACTGGTATCTGGAACAGATATCTTAAAATGTAGCAAGTGTAAGAAATGTAACAGGATTGAAGGGAATTTGAAATGAAAAAAACATTTGTATGGGCGCACAGGGGAGCCAGCGGGTATGCACCGGAAAATACACTGGCGGCATTCCGCCTGGCAGCAGATTTTAAGGCAGACGGCATTGAGCTGGATGTGCAGATGACAAAGGACGGCAGGCTGGTCGTGATTCATGACGAAACGCTTGGCCGTGTGAGTGAGGAAAAAGGCTGGGTGAAGGATTATACATACGAAGAACTGAGGAAAATCAATGTCAACCGGCATTTTCCGGAATTTGGCACGCAGACGGTTCCGTCTCTGGAAGAAGTCTATGAGCTGATAAAGCCGACGAACCTGACCGTCAATGTGGAGTTAAAAACCGGCGTTGTTTTTTATCCCGAGATAGAAGAAAAGGTGCTGGAGCTGACAGAAAAAATGCAGATGCAGCAGCGGGTTATTTATTCTTCGTTTAATCATTATACGGTACGCAAAATACGAAGGCTCTGCCCGGATGCTGTAACCGGGATGCTTTATCAGGACGGGCTTATCCGCCCGGTGGATTATGCGCGTACCATTGTGCAGGCAGATGCCCTGCACCCGGCTGTTTATAATGTCCAGTACCCGGAATTTTTTGAGGAATGCCGCAAATACGGGCTGAAAATCCATGTCTGGACCGTCAATGAAGAAAAGTACATGCGCCTTTTGTGCGAGCGTGAAACGGATGCCATGATTACAAATGATCCGAAGCTTGCAAGAAGGGTTGCCGATGAATATGAGGACGGGAAGCTGGTGCCCGGCATTGTAAAAAAGATGGAGAAGGTATTATAGAAATCCCGGCAGCAGAAAAATTTTAGGAAAATGGAAGTACAGGAATGAGAGAGAAAACAGTTATCACATATCTGCAGGAAGAAGGATTCCGCCAGCAGATGCACCGCCAGGCAGAGCCGTATCTGCGCAGATGCTGCCGCAGCGGCAGCTTTACAAGCTTTGACGGGACGTGGATTTTTTACTGTGCGTATGTGCCCGAGCATCCGAAGGCCAGCATTGTCATTTCGCACGGGTTTACGGAATTCGCAGAAAAATACAATGAAATGGTGTTTTATTTCCTGCAGGCCGGGTATGCGGTATTTCTTCCGGAGCACAGGGGACACGGGCGTTCCCAGCGCGTGCTGCGGAATATGGATAAGGTTTATGTCAAAAGCTTTGCGCACTATGTGCGGGACCTGCATATTTTTGTGCATAAAATCGTAAAGCCGTATCAGAATGAAATCATGCTGTTTGCCCATTCGATGGGCGGTGCAATCGGGGCGCTGTACCTGCAGCGTTATCCGGATGATTTTAAGAAAGCAGTGCTTTCTTCCCCGATGATTCAGATGAACGTAAAAGGGATGCCATATGATGCAGCCATGCTGACCGCGTATATCTGCCGTGCGCTGGGCTTTGGCAGGGCTTATGCCGCAGGGCAGCACGGGTTCCGCGCAAAGCCGCGGTTTGAGCGCAGCTCCTGCCTGTCTCTGGAACGGTATCTGTATGCACATGAAAAACGGCTCAAAAACTGGCGCTGCCAGACAAGCGGCGCGTCTTACGGCTGGGTCTGTGCGGCAAGGGAAGCTTCCCGCTATGTGCAGGATAACGGAAATATCGCAAGGATTCATATTCCGGTACTGGTGTTTGCGGCAGGAAGGGAGCATATGGTCAATACAGATGAAATCTGCAGGTTTGCCGGAAAGCTGAAAAACGCAAGGCTTGTCTGGATGCTGGATGCCAGGCATGAGATATTTAACGGAAAAGAACAGATGCGGATGCAGTTTTATCAGGAGCTGTTTGCGTTTTTACAGCAGTGAAAGGAGAGGAATATATGCCGCCTGGAATGAAATTAACAAAAATAGAAAAAGCATGGGTGCTGTACGATGTGGGAAATTCTGCGTTTATCCTGCTTGTGTCCACGCTGTTCCCGATTTATTTTAATGCCATTGCACAGCAGGCCGGAATTTCCGATATTGATTACCTGGCGTACTGGGGCTATGCCGTCTCTGCCGTAACGATTATCGTGGCGGTTTCCGGGCCGGTGCTTGGAGCGATGACGGATTTTAAAGGGTTTAAGAAACCGGTTTTTACTGCCAGCATGCTGCTGGGCTCGGCCGGCTGCTGCCTTTTGGGTTTTACCAGGCACTGGCTTTTGTTTCTTGTTATTTTTGTCATTGCAAAGTGCGGTTTTTCTGCCAGCCTTATCTTTTATGACGCCATGCTCTCGGATGTGACTTCGCCGGAACGGATGGACGAGGTATCGTCGAAAGGGTTTGCATGGGGCTATATCGGAAGCTGCGTGCCGTTTGTCATAGGGCTGATTCTGGTGCTGAATGCAGAGCGCTTCGGAATCGGGCAGCTGGCTGCAATGACGGCGGCGTTTGTCCTCTCGGCACTCTGGTGGCTGGCGGCTTCGCTTCCTTTGTGTATTTCCTACAGGCAGAAGCATTATATACAGCCGCAGCGCAGGGCTGTGGCCGACAGCTTCCGGCGGCTTGCAGGCACCTTGCGGCATCTGCGGAAAGATAAGGAAGTATTCTGGTTCCTGCTTGCCTTTTTCTGCTATATTGACGGTGTTTATACGATTATTGAGATGGCGACTGCGTATGGCACGGCGCTCGGGCTGGACACGACAGGGCTGCTGCTTGCCTTGCTGCTGACGCAGATTGTGGCATTTCCGGCTACGCTCCTGTTTGGAAAGCTTTCTGGCCGCTACCCGGCGCGGGTGCTGATTTCTGTGTGCATTGTGGCGTATACGCTGATTACGCTGTTTGGGATGACGCTGGATTCCCAGCCGAAATTCTGGATTCTGGCGGTCTGTGTCGGCCTGTTCCAGGGCGGGGTACAGGCACTGTCCCGGTCGTATTTTGCAAAAATCATTCCGCCGGAAAAGTCCGGGGAGTATTTCGGCATTTTTGATATCTGCGGCAAAGGGGCGTCTTTTCTCGGGACGCTGCTTGTCAGCGTGACAAGCCAGGTGACCGGGAGCATGAATTACGGCATCGGGTCGCTGATTGTGCTGTTTGTGCTCGGACTGTTTTTGTTTCAGAAATCCTGTAACCATGCAAGGGAATAGCGCTGGGAAACAGACGGCCTGTTTTGGCATATACTAACAAAAATGAGAAAAACGGTTCTGGCAGCTGGATTTGGAATATGCCGGAAGCGGGAGCAGTTTATGAAAGAATTACATCCGGGAGACAAAGGAACGCTTGTACAGTATGTGCAGCTGGCGCTGACAAGGGCGGGATATCCGGTCGGGATTGACGGCAGCTTTGGGGAAAAGACCTGTGCCAGCCTGCAGGATTTTCTGGGGACGGGGCATCCCTGCCAGGTCGGAAAGCTGCAGTGGGACCTGCTGGTGCCTTACCTGAAAGGCTACCTTCCATACCGCGTGCAGCAGAACGATACATTCTGGCTGATTGCGCAGCGGCTGCATTCCACCGTGCGGCTGATTGCGGATGCAAATCCGGCCGTGAACCCGATGAACCTGCAGCCAGGCACGGTTCTGCTTGTGCCATTTGATTTTCCGCTCGTATCCGGGGAGGTTGTGTATACATCGCTTCTGACAGACTGGATTCTGGAAGGGCTGCTTGTGCGCTATCCGTTTCTGCACGAGGAGCCGGCAGGCAGCAGCGTAACCGGGCACAGGATGCCTGTGCTGCGGATTGGCGAGGGCGCAAAAGAGGTATTTTACAATGCTTCTTTTCATGCAAATGAGTGGATTACCACGCCGGTTCTGCTGAAATTTGCAGAAGATTATGCACAGGCTTTTGCCGGGGGACGCCAGATTGGCGGGGTACGTGCTTCCTGGCTGTACTATGGCTTTACGCTTTACCTGATGCCGCTGGTAAACCCGGATGGCGTGGATCTGGTGAACGGGGTACTGGATGAAGGGGGCTATTACCGGCAGGCAGAACGCATAGCGTCCGATTATCCGGCGATTCCGTTCCCGCAGGGATGGAAGGCAAATATTGACGGCGTGGATTTGAATCTCCAGTTTCCGGCTGGATGGGAAAAGGCAAGGGAGATTAAATATGCCCAGGGCTTCCGTTCGCCGGCACCCAGGGATTTTGTCGGCAGCGCGCCCCTGACTGCGCCGGAGAGCAGGGCTGTCTATGCGTTTACCGTAAGCCATGACTTTGCGCTGATTCTGGCGTATCATACCCAGGGAGAGGTTATTTACTGGAAATACTCCGATTATGAGCCGCAGGGTTCTTACCGGATTGCGCGCTATTTTGGGGACGTGAGCGGCTATGCGGTGGAAGTCACGCCGGGAGCTTCGGGCTACGCCGGGTACAAGGACTGGTTTATCCAGCAGTATAACCGGCCGGGATATACGATTGAGGCAGGAAGCGGCGTTAATCCGCTTAAGATGAATCAGTTTGCAAAAATTTATGAAGACAATCTTGGAATCCTGACAGGCGGAATGACGCAGATTTCTTAAGATGCATAAGAGGGACTGAAGATATCTGCCGGATGCATGCCGGGAGAAGAAAGAAGCAAAGGAGAACATGAAGATGGCACAGTTAGAAATCAGTTATAAAATTTATCTGGAAGCAGACGACATTTCACAGTCGCGCATTCATTCCAGCATTGCGTTTGTCAAAAACCGCATGGAGAGCTGCCGCAGCGTGTACTTTAAAAATGCTGCTTACGATGATGAAAGCGACATGGATGCGTTTATGCTCCGTTTTTATGTGGAACAGGATATCCGGGAAGAAACGTGCAGCTCCCCGGATGATGCAGATGCGTTTGTGCTGGATATGGCAGAATTTCTGGACGCCATTGCAGCGGCACATTCGTTTCTGGATATGGAAGGCAGTTTTTCGTGGAGCTTTCACGGGGAGAAAAAGTCTTACCAGTTCCGGTCGGAGAGCGGGCAGGATTACTGTGACTTTGCAGAACAGGATGGGATAAGGAGTTAAAACGGATGATAAAGCGTTCAGAGGATTTACAGGAAATACTGCGCCGGATTGACCACAGGGGATATCCGGCTTATAAAGATACAGCTGGGTCTTACCAGTTCGGGAATTATGTGCTGGGCATTGACCATGTGCAGGGAGACCCGTTTGCAGCGCCTTCCAAAGCCAGCGTGCACGTTGGCGGGAATAAGGCCGGGTTTCCGGCAGAAATGATTCGGGAAAAGCATACGAGGACGGCGCTTGAGGATGCGCTGATACGCCGCTTTGGCCGGGAAATCCTGCAGTATTCGCATAAGGCAAAGGGCTCCGGCAAGAGCGGGATTTTGTCCGTCAGCCGTCCGGGCCAGGAAGTATTAAGGCGCAGTGCCTGCGAAATTAACCCGGATAACGGGGATGTGACGGTACGGCTGGAAATCGGGTTTCCGGCAAACGGGCGCACGATTAATGCCGGGGAGCTTAAGAAAATCCTGTTCCAGTTTCTGCCGGAATGCGTGCAGCGGTCGCTGTTTTATCACAATTCGGATAAAAAGCATCTGAAAGATGTGATGGAGCTGGCACAGGACCAGCAGCATATCCGGCACCAGCTGGAGAAGCGCGGCCTGGCTGCATTTGTGGCAGACGGGGCAATCCTGCCACGGGAATCCGGTGTTTCAGACCGCCCGATGAAGCAGGCTGTGCCGTTTTATTCGCCGGAATCCATGGCAGTTGTTTTAACGCTGCCGAATAAAGGCCCGGTCAGGGGCATGGGAATTCCGCGCGGCGTGACGCTGATTGCGGGCGGCGGCTATCATGGCAAGTCTACGCTGTTAAAGGCGCTGGAACGCGGCGTATATAATCATATTGCCGGAGACGGGCGGGAATATGTGATTACAGACGATACGGCTGTCAAAATCCGTGCTGAGGATGGCAGGAGCATTCAGCAGACGGATATTTCGATGTTTATCAACGGCCTTCCAAACGGAAAGGACACAAAAGCCTTCCAGACCGAGGATGCCAGCGGCAGCACGTCGCAGGCTGCCAATGTCATCGAAGCCATGGAAGCAGGGACACGGTTATTTTTAATTGACGAAGATACGAGCGCAACGAATTTTATGATTCGCGACGAGCTGATGGCCCGTGTTGTGCATCAGGATATGGAGCCGATTACCCCGTTTATTGACCGGGTGGAAGAATTATTTGCAGATTACGGTATTTCGACCATTCTGGTAGCCGGAAGCTGCGGCTCGTATTTTCGCAAGGCAGACCATGTTATCCAGATGATGCAGTATGAGCCGTCGGAAATTACGCAGCTGGCCAGGCAGGAGGCAGAGCGTTTTTTTGCCGCATCCCCGGACAGGCCGCAGATTCCATCGGCACAAAAGCCAGTGTTTCACAGGGTTTTTGCGCCAGACTGCAAGGCAGCCCGCAATGACCGGATGAAAATAAAGGGCATGGGCAGGGACGGCGTGGTGTTAGACCATGACCTGATTGAGCTGCGTTATGTCGAGCAGCTTGTGGACAGCGAACAGACGATGGCGCTTGGGTATCTGGTGAAATATGCAAGGCAGAAGCTGTTTGACGGGAAGAAGGATATGCGCCAGGTTGCAGGCATGCTGGAACAGCTGCTGGAAGAAAAGGGATTCCAGGCGGTCTGCGGCGGAAGGTACCTGCCGTGCAGCATGGCTGTGCCGCGGGTGCAGGAGATTTATGCATGCCTGAACCGGTGCAGGGAGCTTGCTGTGGCGGGATTGAAATAGGCGTGAGAGATGGATTCCCGGACGCGGAATCGTTTACAGAACTGGAGCAGGAAGCAGAGAGATGGATTCCCGGACGCGGAATCGTTTGCAAAGCTGCTGAAGGAAGCATTGAAGCAGGGGCAGAGAGATGGATTCCCGGACGCTGGCGTGGGATGCCTGTCCTGTTTTGGATGTGACTGTGGAAGAATATTA
>CAJTSV010000031.1:32568-34835 GCA_910579075.1 uncultured Eubacterium sp. | reverse complement strand
GAGTGATTGCGGCCTGTGCAGCGGCCATGGCTGTATTTGCAGGACTGACTGCATATCTGGAAGGCAGGAAAATCGCAGCGGAGCCGCCGGTACAGGCAGTATCTGGCACAGGATATGGAAAAAAGCGCCTGTGCAGCCTGTTTCGGGTGAAAAAAACAGGCGGAAAGCTGCGCACGCTGTTTTCCCTGAGCGGCAGTTATATTTTCCGGGACATCCGCACAAGCGCGTTTATGCTGCTGACGGCATGCACCGGAGCCGTACTGTTTACCGGGCTGGCCTATCAGGCGCAGATTTTAAAGACAGACCGGGAAGATACGAAAGAAACCTGGTATTTAAACGGGCAGTATGAAATGAGCGTGCTGTCATTTGATAACCCGTTTCAGGGCATATCCAGGGAAGACGCAAAAGACGTGGAAAGCCTGGATGAAACAGCACAGGTAAAGACAGCGGCCGGACTGCCGGTGCGCGTTATTGATGACGGCAGGAAACGAAACGATGCCTATTATGATAAAATCAATGCAGGAAACCTGGAAAACCGCGGCTATGAGCTGCGCGGGCACGACGGGACAGACCAGATTTACAAATCCGTGCTGTATGGCTATAATGAACCTGCATTAAAAGAATTAAAAAAATATATTATTTCCGGGGATTTTGACCCGCAGCATTTAAAAGAGGACGAGGTGATTGTCAGTGTGTTAAGCATGTACGGAACAGAAGAAGTGCCGGGCTCTTATAAGGACGGGAAGCTTTTGATGGATTACCAGGCAGGAGAGCGTATCCGGATAAAATACCGTGCCGATTTCAAGACCGGAGATAAAAATTACGAAACGCTGCAGGACGCTGGCGCACAGTACTGTTACAGGGAATATAAAATAGCGGCTGGGGTATCTTTTCAGTATATAGCTGACAGCAGGCGGACGGTTTACCCGCTTCTGATTACAAGCGATGCCGCCATGCAAAGCATCGTGCCGGACGGCTGTTTTCAGTGCATGTATATCGATACGGCACAAAAAGAGCCGGATGCGGCCGCGCAGGACAGGATGGAGCGAAGGCTGATACAGATTGGCGCTGGCAGCAAATGCCATGTCACCACGCGCAGCCTGATTTCCGAAATCAAAAAGAATGAAATGTATTACCGCAAGCAGATGATTTATGTATACGGCATAGCGGCCATAGGCTTTGTGCTTGTATTTTTAAATATGAGCAACAACCTGAACTACCGTATGTATGCAAGGACACGCGAAATCTGCATGCTGCGCGCTGCCGGGCTGAGCGTGTCCATGGCCAGAAGGATGCTTTTGATGGAAAATATGATGCTTGGCACGGCTGCCGTTATCCTGGCTTTTTTCCTGACACACCCGGCCCTTAAATATCTGTACCGGATATCCGGCATGAAAGCACAGGGGCATGCGTTTTCTTACCACTATGCCGCGTTTGGGGCTGCAGCCGCAGTGGTGCTGGCCGTCTGCGCCGTGCTTTCCCTGAACATATGCCGGGAGTGGAAAAGCAGGCATATTATGGAAGCGTTTGGTTAATGTTCACTGCGAAGGCTGCTGGTCACGGAGTGAACAGTAACAGCGATGGGAAGGACGGAAGTAACAGTTCAGGCAGGTCTTTGCACTCTGATGCAAAGACCGTAAGAACATGATTCAGGAGTGCAAAAATCCCATCGCGAAGCGATTTTCAATGGATTTTTGCATGTAACAGGTCAGCTTGCCTGAACTGTTACGGACGGAATAAAGAAAAACAAAGAAAAGACTTGGAAAACCGATTGAAATAGGGTATAATGTGCTTTGGTTCGTTACTTCCATAGGAAAACAAGAAAAAGGATGGGATAGAAGCATGGCATTATTAGATGAATGGAAAAAAATAGTTTATAATGAAAAAACAAATAAAGGCGAGCTGCAGAAAATCTGGCAGAGGTATTTTATGCTGGAAAAAGGGGTGTATGAAAAGCTGCTGGTGAATCCGGATGAAGAAGTCAAAGGCACCGTAAAAGAGCTGGCTGCAAAATATGACCTGACCGTGCTGGAAATGACCGGATTTTTAGACGGCATCAATGACAGCTTGAAAGAGCCGAATCCAATTGAAACCATGGATGAAGATACGGTTGTAAGCCTTGCATTTGATAAGGAAAAGTTATATAAAAACATGGTGGACTCCAAAGCGGAATGGCTTTACGAGCTGCCTGTGTGGGACGATATTTTTGACCCGGACACAAAAAAAGCACTGTATCTGGAACAGAAAAAATCCGGAACCGTGATTGT
>CAJTSV010000031.1:25333-32541 GCA_910579075.1 uncultured Eubacterium sp. | reverse complement strand
GCCGTGCCCGTGCGGCAGCGGCAAAAAATACAAATACTGCTGCATGAATAAATAATCCTGCACAGACCTGTTACGGCCATAGACTGGTAAAATATGGCTGTGCAGGTCTTTTTTTGTTTTTAGCCCGAAAAATCTATAACATCCATAAACAATTTGAAAAAACACGTTGAATCAGCCGGTAAATTATGTTATTTTATAAATATAGCAGCATAAAATTCAGAAAAGGAGGAGATTGTATGTTTAATTTTTTCAATTCAGCTGGAAACAGCCAGAACAGTTTTTTCAGCGGCCTGAATTTTGCAGATTATGCGAGCATCCGCAATGGCTCTTATAATAAGCTGATGAAAGCTTATTATGCAAAAAATGACAGCTCAGGCAGCTCGGGCAGTTCATCTGCAGGCACCAGAAAAGCTGGCGAGAAAAATTACTGGGATTACAATGAAAAAATCAAAAATGCTCCGAAAAAGGAGTATAACTACTGGAATTACAATGAGAAGATTAAGGGAGAATCTTCGCCGGGCAAAAAGTTTGCAGACATTGCAAACGCCGCATCCAGTGTAAAGAGTTCTGCAGATGCCATGGAAAAAGCCGGCGAAATTACTTATGAAGCAGTTTCCGGTTATGTGAACAAGTATAACGAACTGGTTCAGGCTGCAAAAAATTCCAGTAATGCAGCGATTAACAGTTCTATGCGCTCTATTTCGGACTATACAAAGTCCAATGAAAAGGCACTGGCTGCAATCGGCATTACCATGGACGGCAAAGGTGGTTTAAAAATTGATAAAAACACCTTTCAGTCTGCAAGCTCTGAGAGCGTAGACGCCTTATTCAAGGGCAGCAATTCTTATGGCGCAAAGGTAGGCAGCCGTGCGGCAGCCATTTTGTCAACCGCGAAGTATCAGGCAGGAAAATATGGCATTACCGATACCGCTTCGGCAGGAAGCTCCTCAACAGGCAGCAGCTCCTCAACAGGCAGCACTTCAGCAGGCAGCACCACACAGACGCCTTCTGCTTCCGGCGGACAGCTGTCCGTAATCCGCAGCGATTCCAGCAGGCTGGCTGAAACCGCAGGCAGGCTGGCTTCTGGCTCCGGCGCGCTTTATAAGACGGATGATGAGGGTAACTATGACACAGATGCTGTTTATGACGCTGTCAGCAGCTTTGTAAAACAATACAATGCAACCGTGGAAAGTGCAGGCAAATCCAATGTAGCTGCTATCAAATATGCGTCGCTTGCATCCATGACTGACAGTACAAAGGCAAACCGCAGCAAACTGGCTGCAATCGGCATTACGATTGATTCGGGCAGCAAAACACTTACGCTTGATAAAGAAAAACTCAAAGAGGCAGGCGTAGAAAAGGTAAAGGAGCTGTTTACCGGCGGGTATGGCAAAACGGTTAACGACAGGGCTTCAGCCATTTCAAGCCATGCGAACCATGAAATCAACAAAGGCGGAATGTACAGCAGCAGCGGTATTTACAATTATAATGTGAAAAGCGCGTTCAGCGCTTTCCAGTAAAATCTGGCCAGGCGTAAACGGCGCCTGGAAGGCTGTCCGGAAAGATTCTGTTTCCGGGCAGCCTTTGTTTTGGAATCCTTCCTTGTATTCCTGCGGCAAATCCTTTATACTGAAAGCAGTGAAAAACTGAAAGGAAATGGAGATACCGCTTATGAATTTTAAAATGATTCACGAAAACTACAATGTGTTTGACCTGCAAAAATCAATTGCTTTTTATGAAAAGGCACTCGGCCTGACGGAAAAGCGCAGAAAAGAGGCGCCGGACGGTTCTTTTATTATCGTTTACCTGGGCAGCACGCAGTCGGATTTTGAGCTGGAGCTGACCTGGATGCGGGATATGAAACGGCCGTATGAGCTGGGGGACTGCGAGTTTCATCTGGCATTCCGGACAGACGATTATGAGGCTGCACACAGGCTGCATGAAGAAATGGGCTGCATCTGTTATGAAAATCCGCAGATGGGCATTTATTTTATCAAAGACCCGGACGGGTACTGGCTGGAAATATTGCCGGGGCTTTGATTTACTCCTTGCATTAACAATGGAAAAGTAATACAATAAAATTAATCAGTACAGGGCAGCCGTTATGCGGGCTGCCCGCAAAGAAAGAGGAGGAGCAGTTATGCGTGCGGACAAGAATGGAGAGATGCGGCCGAAAAAAAAGATTGCACACGAAATTATGGTACAGATAGGCTACAGCGTTCTGATTGTGTTTCTGGCTGTTGCAGTTGTTACGATTCTGATGATTCGGAATGAAATTTTTTCTACAAAGAAAACGGAGCTGAGACTGGAATCGGAATCGGCAGTACATGAATTGAATGGTTTTTTTGAACAGTATGTCAAGGTATCAGAGCAGTTAGCGGTCAGCCCGCAGATACGGACACTGCTGGCAGATACAAAGGCGGATGAAAATATTCTTGATAAACCGGATATGGAGCCGGTTCGGGAATACCTTGCAAATGTCGTAAATACAGATCCGGAAAATTTTCTGGCTGCATGGATTGCAGATGCAGATTCCAGCGTTATCACACAGTCTGACGGCTTTACATCCGGCGAGGACTGGGTGTTTACAGAGCGTATCTGGTACAATGGCATTGCATCCGGCCATACGGTGCTGACAGAGCCCTATACAGACCCGAGCACGGGAGATATGATTGTAAGCGCCGTATCACCGATTTATGACGGCGGCGGGCAGCTGATAGGCGCGGCCGGAACAGATATTACCATTGAGCGCCTGACGCAGGTATTAAGCGGGTATAAAGTTGGAACGGGCGGCTATGTATTCCTGCTGGCAGGAAGCGGCAGGCTTGTATACCATCCGGAAACAGAAATGATTGAAAAAGAGCTTTCCGACCTGAATGTTTCTGAAAACCTGGAAAAAGCAGTCCAGAGCACGGAAGATACCTTTTTGAAATATAAAACGGGCGGCGAAACAAAATACGGTGTTGTTGTTTACAGCCAGAGTACGGGATATACAGTTGTCAGCAACCTGCCGTTCTGGGAATTTTATGACCACCTTGTAAAAATTATAATTACACTTGGAATTATATTCCTGCTCGGCGTTGTTTTGATTGTTGTCAGCATCCGCCGCAGTGCATCCAAAATCACAAAGCCGATTCATGAGCTGAACCATACCGCACAGCAGCTGGCAGCGGGGGATTTAAATGTAGAGCTTAACATTACGACCAATGACGAAATCGGTGAGCTGGGAGAATCGGTCGGGGAAACCGTAAAACGGCTCAAAGAGTATATTGTATATATTGATGAAATGGCTGACGTGCTGACACAGCTTGCAGACGGCAAGCTGGAAGTAGAGCTGAAAAATGATTATCTCGGGGAGTTCCAGAAGCTGAAAGAGGCGCTTTTGAATATTTCGGATTCCATGAGCGATGTCATGCTGAACATACATAACAGCGCAGAACAGGTATCATCCGGCGCATCTGACCTGGCAAATGCTTCCCAGGTGCTTGCAGAGGGAGCCGGGACACAGGCGGCAGCGGTAGACGAGCTTGCGGTAACGACGGCAGAAATCGAAGAACAGGTGCAGGAGACGAAGCGCGCTGCGGATGTATCTGCAAAAGCGACCATGCGTGTAACGGAGATGATGCAGCAGAATCAGGAAAAAATGGCAAATATGATGCAGGCTGTCAGCAAGATTCATGAAACATCCCAGCAGGTAGTCGGCATTATACAGACCATCGAGGAAATCGCAGACCAGACAAACCTGCTTTCCTTAAATGCATCGATTGAAGCAGCCCGAGCCGGCGAGGCAGGCAAGGGATTTGCAGTTGTGGCAGACGAAATCGGCAAGCTTGCCATGGAAAGTTCCAAGGCAGCAAATATGACAAGAGACCTGATTGGCATTTCCATGGATGAAATCAACAAAGGGAGCTCCATTGCCAACGATGTGGTTGCTTCCCTGAACGATTCGGTAAGTGCGGTAGACAAGGTAAGCGGGATGATTTTAAAAGCTGCGGAAAATGCGGTCGTACAGGCAGATAACATGCAGCAGATACGAAGCGGCATCGAAAATATCGCACAGGGCGTGCAGGACACGTCAGCGGCAGCCCAGGAGACCTCTGCGACATCCGAGGAGCTGGCTTCGCAGGCAGTGGTGCTTAATGAGCTGGTGCAGAGGTTTGAACTGAAAACCTCTGATGTATAATATCCGTGGCATAAAATTTCATTTGCAGGCACTGGCGGATGAGAGGACAGAATCTGGAAAAATCCAGGTAAATTCAGGAAATATCAGAAAGAAGGAAAAATTATGAAAAAAATAAAAGTATTTTGGGAATCCTTAGATGATATCACGACCGTGTCAAAACGGGAGCTGTTTTCAGGGCTTTTGTGCTGCGCCCTTGCAGGCATTGTATTCGGCGTATTTTTCGGCCCGAAAAAGAACGTAATAATCGGAAGCCATAATGGCTGCAAAAACGGCTGTCAGGATGAAGACGGCAGCAGGCTGTGTGACGATTAAAAGAAAAGGCACACGGTAAAAAGACAGGAGATGAATAAACCAATGCAGATTAAATTAAAAGACGGAACCATAAAAGAATACGGGCAGCCCATGTCCATATATGATATCGCAAAGGATATCAGCGAAGGGCTTGCACGTGCAGCCTGTGCAGGGGAAATTGACGGAGAAATTTCAGATTTGCGTACCATGATTTCCAAAGACTGCAGGCTGAATATTATCACGCCGGATGACCCAAAAGGGTTAAAGGTGATAAGGCATACGGCATCGCATGTAATGGCCGAAGCAGTCAAGCGGCTGTTTCCGGATGCGAAAGTGGCTATCGGCCCGGCGATTGAAGACGGATTTTATTACGACTTTGACCATGCGCCGTTTTCCAGGGAAGACTTAGACAGCATCGAAAAAGAGATGAAAAAGATTATCAAAGAAGGCCATGCCATCACCCGGTTTACGCTGCCAAAGGATGAAGCCATTGCTTTCATGAAGGAAAAAAACGAGCCGTATAAAATCGAACTGATAGAGGACCTGCCGCAGGGCGCGGAAATTTCATTTTATGACCAGGGCGGCTTTGTGGATTTGTGCGCAGGCCCGCACCTGATGTCGGTAAAGGGCATAAAGGCTTACAAGCTGATTTCTTCTTCCATGGCATACTGGCGCGGGGATGAGAATAAGGCACAGCTGCAGCGCATTTACGCAACGGCATTCCAGAAAAAAGAAGACCTGGCAGCTTACCTGGAGCATTTAGAAGACATCAAAAAACGGGACCACAATAAACTTGGCCGCGAAATGGAGCTGTTTACTACGGTAGACGTGATTGGCCAGGGACTGCCGCTGTTTGCGCCAAAGGGCACAAAAATGATTATGAAGCTCCAGCGCTGGATGGAAGACCTGGAAGACAACGAATGGGGTTATGTGCGTACAAGGACGCCGCTGATGGCCAAAAGCGATTTGTATAAGATTTCCGGACACTGGGACCATTACAAGGACGGCATGTTTGTATTAGGGGATGAAGAAACAGATAAAGAAGTATTTTCGCTGCGTCCGATGACCTGCCCGTTCCAGTATTATGTATATAAAAATACGCAGAAATCTTACCGTGACCTGCCATACCGCATGAGTGAGACTTCCACGGTATTCCGTGCGGAAGATTCCGGGGAGATGCACGGGCTTACCCGTGTAAGGCAGTTTACGATTACGGAAGGACACCTCGTTATCCGTCCGGACCAGACAGAAGCAGAGCTGAAAGGGTGCCTGGAGCTGGCGATTTATGTGCTGACGACACTCGGCCTGCAGGATGACGTTACCTACCGCCTGTCCAAGTGGGACCCGGCAAACCGGGAAAAATACCTTGGCGACGAGCAGTACTGGGAGTCATCGCAGGATGCCCTGCGCAAAGTCCTGGCAGAGAAGAATATTCCATTTGTGGAAGCAGAAGGCGAAGCAGCATTTTACGGGCCGAAAATCGATATCCAGGCAAAAAATGTCTACGGAAAAGAGGACACGATGGTGACCGTACAGCTGGACTGTGCGATTGCCGACAAGTTCGACATGTATTATATTGATGAAAACGGAGAAAAAATCCGTCCGTATATTATCCACCGGACATCGATGGGCTGCTATGAGCGCACGCTGGCATGGCTGATTGAAAAATATGCGGGCAAATTCCCGACCTGGCTGTGTCCGGAGCAGGTACGCGTGCTGCCGATTTCAGATAAATACAATGCATACGCAGAAACGGTGGCAGCGGAATTAAAGAAAAACGGCATGGATGTAACCGTAGACGGCCGTTCGGAAAAAATTGGCTTTAAAATCCGCGCTGCAAGGCTTGACAAGCTGCCGTACATGCTTGTTGTGGGCCAGCAGGAGGAAGCAGACGGCACGGTATCGGTACGCAGCCGTTTTGCAGGAAACGAGGGTGTTAAGCCGCTGGCAGAATTTATCGCGCAGGTGAGCCGGGAAATCCGCACAAAGGAAATCCGCAAAGAGCTGCCGGAGGATGAAAAGGCGAAATAACGGCATGGCTGCCATCTTTTTCCTGCATAAGGCATGGATTTTTACAGATACTATATGTGCATTTAAATACCGGATGCCGTAAGGCACCGCACAGTAGAAGGAGGAAAATCATGCCGAGATTAGACTGCAGCGTTATGAACTGCCGGTACAACCAGGACCATGGATGTGTCAGGGACAACATCAGCGTAGGAGGGGCAAAGGCTAAAAGCAGCAGCGAGACCTGCTGTGACAGCTTTGAAGAAAAAAGCAGCGATTCTTTTACAAACAGCTTTCGTGAGCCGTCAGTGAAGGTAAATATCCGCTGTGAAGCGAAAAACTGCGTGCACAATGAAGAATGCAGCTGCCATGCAGACGGCATTGACGTAGGCGGCGCGAACGCCTGCAGATGTGAACAGACCGTCTGCGGGACCTTCTGCAAGGGATAAAAAACAGAAGGATTCAGGGAAAACTGTAACAAATACTGGCTTCTGCCGTACAGATACGGCAGGGATGCAGGGAAGGGACTGCCGCACAGGAAATTGCCGTTTCGGTGCGGCAGCCCCATACGGAAAGAAAAAGGGGGTATTTGGAAAGTTGAGGAAGAAATCACATATCACGCTGGCAAGATACCTGGTAAAGGAATCCAGGGATAAAGAACTGAAAAAGCATAAGTATGCATTTTATCTTGGGAGCGTGCTGCCGGATATCAAGCCTTCATTTATTT
>CAJTSV010000031.1:8150-25252 GCA_910579075.1 uncultured Eubacterium sp. | reverse complement strand
TTGAAAAAAACAGTTCCAAATATTACAGGCATCTGGGTGAAATATCGCATTACCTGGCAGATTATTTTACATTTCCTCATAACGGCAAATTTACAGGCGGATTCCGCGAGCACTGTTCGTATGAAGAAGATTTGAAAAAGAAATTACGGCAGCATATTACAAGCGGCAGGGCGGCAAGCCGGAAGAAAAAATATATCGAATTTTCCGCACCGGGGGAACTGCTGGATTTTGTCAAAAAAACACATCAGGATTATCTCGCCAGACAGAACACGGTGGAAGATGACATTGCCCATATTGTGCCGGTAAGCAGCCAGGTATTAAAGAGCATCACGCATTTCAGGAAGCGTGCATAAGGGCTTTCGGGCCCTGTGTGGCAGATGCTGTCGAATGTTGTCGATGTGAAATAATTGACTTTTTTTGTAGAATAATAGTACAATAAGGTTGCCACAATAGAAACTGGCTTATACATAAAACGGAGTGGTGACGGGGATGAATCAGGAAAGTACAATTATGATGGAGATTGAAGGTCTTCGAAAAAAACTGAATGAGGCAGCAGCCCGCGACTTGAGTTCAGAAGAATGCTTTCGCCTTAGCCTGAAACTGGATAAAGTGCTGGAAAGATATTTGGAAGCGGACGGGAAACAGCTGCGATAAGCCACAAAAGGCGTTTTATGCCCGGCCAGATGTATGGGCCTGGCAGAAAAAGAACGGTGTTTAGCCGTTCTTTTTTTGCGTCTGGCGGCTTTTTTTGTGTTTTCCGGGCGGTGCAGGCTTTCGGCTTCATCCCCTGAAACTGCGCGCTCATCCCTTTTTTTGTGAAAAGTACTTGTCAAACAGCAAAAAGAAGGGTATTATGTGTTATAGATGTGGAGGAAAGTGGCTGAAAGTGGTGGGAAATACCTGCCATGTGGCGGAGGGCATCCAGATCTGCCTCCCAGCTGACAGAGGGTATGTGCGATGTTCATGGGTGAATACAATCATACAATCGATGCAAAAGGCAGGCTTATCGTTCCTTCCAGGTTCCGGGAGAAGCTTGGAGCGGAGTTTATTGTGACGAAGGGACTGGATGAATGCCTGTTTGTATATCCGTTAGATGAGTGGGCACATATCGAAGAAGCATTCCGCAGGGTACCGCTGACCAATAAGAAGGCAAGGAATTTTGTACGGTTCTTTTTTGCCGGGGCAGCGGACTTAGAAGCAGACAGGCAGGGCAGAATCCTGCTGCCTCCCGCACTCAGGGCTTATGCGGGCCTTGAAAAAGAAATCGTATCTGCGGGTGTTTTAAACCGCGTGGAAATCTGGGACAAGGAGAAATGGGAGAGGAGTAATGACATCAGCGATATGGACGGCATTGCAGATTACATGGCCGGCCTTGGTGTCAGCATTTAGAATCCTCATATGGGGCAAATGGAATTTAATCATACTCCGGTGCTGCTGCACGAGACGATGGAACAGCTGAATATTAAGCCTGACGGCATTTATGCAGATGGCACGCTGGGCGGCGGGGGACATGCTTATGAAGTATTAAGCCGCCTGTCGGGCCATGGAAGGCTTATCGGCCTGGACCAGGATGCGGACGCGATACAGGCCGCTTCAAAGCGCCTGGAAGGTTTTGGGGAGCGTGCCGTAATTATACGCAGCAATTATGCGTACATGCGTGAGCAGCTTGCAGGACTCGGCATTGAAAAAGCAGACGGAATCCTGCTAGACCTTGGAGTATCGTCTTTCCAGCTGGATGCACCGCAGCGCGGGTTTACTTACCGCGAGGCAGATGCACCGCTTGACATGCGCATGGATGACAGGCAGCAGCTGACTGCGAAAGACATTGTAAACGGGTACAGCGAGGGGGAGCTATACCGGCTCATTCGCGATTTTGGGGAAGAAAAATTTGCGAAAAATATTGCAAAGCATATCGTAAATACCAGAAAAGAACAGGAAATTCTGACTGCCGGGGATTTATGTGCTATAATTTGCCGGGCAGTTCCAATGAAGGTGCGAAAGAACGGCTCTCATCCGGCCAAACGGACGTTTCAGGCAATCCGCATCGCGTTAAACCGCGAGCTGGAAGTGCTGGAAAACAGCCTGGATGACATGATAAGCCTGTTAGCGGACGGCGGAAGGCTGTGCGTAATTACGTTCCATTCGCTGGAAGACCGGATTGTAAAGAAGGCTTTTTGCAGGAACGAGCGTCCATGCATCTGTCCGCCTGATTTTCCAGTCTGCACATGCGGCAGGGTTTCGAAGGGAAAAGCATGCAGAAAGCCGATAGTACCGTCGGAGGAAGAATTAAACAGAAATAAACGTTCAAAGAGCGCAAAGCTGAGAGTATTTGAGCGGAAGGAGCAGTAAAGAATGAGCAGACGCAGCAAGCAGAGACTATATCAGATTGATACCTACGAGGATGGCAATACCGTCCGCCGGCTGGAAGCTGTACCAGATTACCACGACGAACGTAAAAAACGGAAAGAAGAAAGACGGATATCCGAGCAGAAACGAAGGCGCAGGCGTGCAGCGCGCAGAAACCGGGAACGCGCACTCAAAATGAATGCCGGTTATGTCGCTTTTTTATCAGCCTGTGTTTTATCCGTAGTCATCACATCCGTTGCTTATGTCAGCCTGCAGTCTGACCTTATTATACGCCAGAGGGCGGTCGAATCACTCGAAGCAGAGATTTCTTCCCTGAAACTAGAAAATGATGCGGCCTATAAGCGCATCACGTCTTCCATAGATTTAAAGGAAGTGAAAAAAAAGGCGAAAAAGCTTGGAATGAAATACCCGTCTGAAAATCAGATTGTTTATTATTCAATTGAAAATGCTGATTATATGACGCAGTATACGGAATAAGCATGCGAAATACAGGATAAAGGTGGAATATGGCATCTGAACGTAAATCCGCAAGACGGCGCAGAAAGAAAGCAGGCCCGCACAAATGGGTCCGGTTAAGCCGCAGGAATCACCTGAAAATGATGGTTGTGTTTTTTTGTATTGTGCTGGCTCTGGCCGGGATGATGGGCCGCCTGATGTACATTGAGCATACAAGCGGGCCGAAATACCAGAAAATCGTGCTGGCACAGGCGAATTACGGCAGCAGGACAATCCCTTACCGCAGGGGTGATATTTTAGACCGTAACGGCATTGAGCTTGCAACCAGCCTGGATGTCTATAACGTGATTTTAGACTGCTCCGTCATAACGTCTAAGGAAGAATACCTGGAACCGACCATGAAGGCGCTTTTAACAAGCTTTCCCCAGCTGCTTTCTGAGACGGAAATCCGCACATTTATCAGTGAAAACCCGGATAACCGTTACAAGGTGCTGGCCAAGCGTCTTCCTTATGATGATATCCAGGTATTTCTGGAAAAACAAAATGATAAGGATTCCAAGACAGCAAAAAATATCAAGGGCGTCTGGTTTGAAAAAGAATACCAGCGCAATTATCCATACAAATCGCTGGCAAGCTCCGTTATCGGATTTACGACATCCGGCAATGTCGGGATGGCCGGCCTGGAAAACTATTATAACAGCACGTTAAACGGCATGGACGGCAGGCAGTACGGCTACCTGAATTCGGACAATTCCATGGAAAAGACGATTAAAAATGCAGTGGACGGGAACAATATCGTTACCACGATTGATATGAACATCCAGTCTGTCGTGGAAGCCAAAATCAAGGAATTTAACAGGGCTTATAAGGACGAAGCAAGGCCGGGTGACGGGGCGGAAAAAATCGGCGTCATTATCGAAAATCCGAATACCGGCGAAATACTGTCCATGGCACAGTCGCCCGATTACGACCTCTCCAATCCGCGTTCGCTCGAAGGCTTTTACAGCAAAGAAGATATTGAAAAAATGAGTGAAAAGGAAACGGCGGATGCGTTAAACCAGATCTGGCGTAATTTCTGTATCAGCGATACCTTTGAGCCGGGTTCCACGCAAAAGCCGCTTACCGTTGCGGCCGGATTAGACAGCGGCAAATTAACCGGCCGGGAAACGTTTGAATGCGACGGGTTTGAAATGGTGGCAGACAGGAGAATCCGGTGCGTTGCCCGCAGCGGGCACGGTACGGAAACGCTGCAGAAAGCGCTGATGGATTCCTGCAACGATACGATGATGCAGATTGGAAGGAGGATGGGCCGGGATATTTTTTCGGAATATCAGAGTATTTTTGGCATGGGGGTTCGGACAAACATTGACCTGCCGGGCGAGGCAAGGACAGATACGCTTGTGCGGACAGCAGACCAGATGTCTTCGGTAGACCTTGCAAGTGCATCGTTTGGGCAGAATTACAACTGCACAATGATTCAGATGGTCAGTGCATTCAGCTCCCTTGTAAACGGCGGCAATTATTATAAGCCGCATATGGTATCAAAGATTACGGATGAAAACGGCAGCCTGGTGGAAGAAGTCAAGCCGGTGCTGTTAAAACAGACGGTTTCGAGGGAGACGAGTGACAGGCTCAGGGAATATTTATTTGCAACGGTCAGTGAGGGAACTGCAAATACGGCGAAGGTTCCGGGCTATTCAATGGGCGGCAAGACAGGAACGGCAGAAAAGCTGCCGCGCGGAAAGGGAAATTATGTCGTTTCCTTTATCGGCTTTCTGCCGAAGGACAATCCGCAGCTTGTCATTTACACGGTTATCGATACGCCAAACCAGCCGACTGAAAATGAGGAGCAGGCACACAGCACGTTTGCGCAGAACCTCGCGCGGGAGATACTGGAAGAAATCCTTCCTTACATGAATATATACAAAGATGAAGAACCGGGCGAAAATGCCCCAAAGAAAAAAGATACCAATATGTATACTGCAATTTCCGGCTATGAAGCAAAAGCAGCATTGGGTGAGTCTGTAAAATACAATTGATTCCGGTAAAAAATACATAACCTCATAATTGCAGAATAAGCTATAATAACTGCTATTATGAGGTTTGCTTTATGAATGGGATGAAAACGCATCACCGCAAAAAGGTCGTGACCGTTTTTTTCTGTGTATTTCTGGTTATGCTGTTTTTAGCTGGAAGGCTTGTTTATTTAATGGTATTCCAGTCTGTTTATTACAGCGCCAAGGCCCAGGACCTGCACGAGCGGGAACGCGATATCAAGGCGGCACGCGGGAAAATTCTGGACATCAATGGCAAGGTGCTGGCATCAAACCGCAGCGTCTGCACGATTTCCGTTATCCGCAGCCAGATTAAGGATGCGGAGCGCGTGATAGAAGTGCTTTGCAGGGAGCTGGAAATGGAAGAAGAAACCGTCCGCAAGCGGGTGGAAAAATACAGTTCCATTGAGCGGATAAAGTCCAATGTTTCCAAGGAAACCGGCGATAAAATCCGGGATTACAAGCTGGACGGCGTCAAGGTGGATGAAGATTACAAGCGCTATTACGTGTATGACAGCCTGGCTTCCAAGGTGCTTGGATTTACGGGCGGAGACAACCAGGGCATTATCGGGCTGGAAGTCGTATATGACGACAAGCTGATGGGCAAAAACGGCAAAATCCTGACGCTGACCGATGCCAGGGGCGTGGAAATTGCAGATGCCGGGGAGAGCAGGCTTAATCCTGTCGACGGCAATAACCTGCGCATCAGCCTGGATTACAATATCCAGATGTACGCGCAGCAGGCAGCCGAAAAGGCCATGCAGGCAAAGGAAGCGGACAGTGTCAGCATCATCATTATGAAGCCGTCTAACGGCGAAATACTGGCCATGACAAACCTGCCGGAATTTAACTTAAATGACCCCTATACGCTGCCGGAAGGGGTATCTGCTGCCAGCCAGGAAGAAAAGCAGAATCTGTTAAACCAGATGTGGCGCAACGGCTGCATCAATGACACATATGAGCCGGGCTCCACGTTTAAGGTTATTACCGCATCTGCGGCGCTGGAAGCAGGCGTTGTTTCTTTAAATGATAATTTTTTCTGCCCAGGCTATAAAATTGTCGAAGACCGCAGAATCCGCTGTGCAAGAACGAGCGGGCACGGGGCACAGAGCTTTGTGCAGGGGCTGGAAAATTCGTGCAATCCGGTTTTTATCGAGCTTGGAATGCGGCTTGGGGCCGACCAGTATTATAAATATTTCAAGCAGTTCGGGCTGCTGGCCAAAACCGGCATTGACCTGCCGGGCGAGGCAAGGACGATTATGCATGAAAAAAAGAATATCGGCCAGGTGGAGCTTGCCACGGTATCGTTCGGCCAGTCGTTCCAGATTACGCCGGTGCAGCTTGCTGCCACGATATCCTCGCTTATCAATGGCGGCAGGCGCGTTACGCCGCATTTTGGCGTGCAGGTCGAAGACCAGGAAGGAAACGCCGTGGAAGTATTCGACTATGAGCCAAAGACACAGATTGTCAGTGAAAAGACATCCGAAACGATGCGCTTTCTTCTGGAAAAGGTCGTATCCGAAGGGGGAGGCAAAAATGCTTATATCGAAGGGTACCAGATTGGCGGCAAGACAGCGACCTCGCAGACACTGCCAAGAAGCGCCCACCGCTATATTTCTTCGTTTATGTGCTTTGCCCCGGCCAGCGACCCGCAGGTGCTCTGTCTGGTTATTATCAATAATCCGACGGGTGTCTATTATGGCGGCACGATTGCAGCCCCGGTTGCAAAAGAGCTGTTTTTAAATATCCTGCCATATCTCGGGCTGGAACGGGATTTAGAAGCGGTTCAGGACGCTCAGGACGGGGAATCCGGACAAAGCATAAATTGAGCCCTTGCAACCTTGGGGAAAATCCGTTATACTTGATATTTAAAGCAATAGCATGACAAATGAAGGAAGGATAAAGAGAATGACACAGCAGCTGATTGATTCCCGCTATATTTTTGCAGTAATTCTTGCATTTGCAGTTACTGCGCTCTCAGGGCCGGTTCTGATACCGGTTCTGCGAAGGCTGAAAGTGGGAAATACAGAACGTGAAGAATTAAAATCACACCAGAAAAAAACAGGGACACCGACGATGGGGGGACTGATGATACTGCTTGCGATTATTATCACATCGCTCTTTTTCATCTCCTCTTATCCGAAAATCATACCGATTCTGTTTGTAACAGCCGGATTCGGGGTCATCGGTTTTTTTGACGATTATCTGAAGGTTGTGCTGAAACGCTCTGACGGGCTTTTTGCATGGCAGAAGATGATTCTGGAAATTGTAGTGACTGCTGTATTTGCAATATACCTGGCACGGTTTTCGGATATTCCGCTGACGATGCTGGTGCCGTTTTCACACGGAGTTTATGCAGATTTCGGATGGCTGGCACTGCCGATTCTTTTTCTGGCAGTGATTGGAACCGTAAACGGGGCAAACTTTACGGACGGCTTAGACGGCCTGGCATCCAGCGTGACGGTGCTGATAGCAACCTTTTTTACGGTAGTTGCAATCGGGACGCAGAGCGGCATTGAGCCGATTACGTGTGCGGTTGTGGGGGCACTGCTTGGATTTTTGCTGTTTAATGTCTATCCGGCAAGTGTGTTTATGGGCGATACCGGTTCGCTGGCGCTTGGGGGATTTGTGGCGTCGACCGCATATATGATGCAGATGCCGATGTTTATCCTGATTGTGGCACTGATTTACTGGATAGAAATTTTATCGGTCATGCTGCAGGTCGGGTATTTCAAGCTGACCCATGGAAAGCGGATTTTCCGCATGGCTCCGATTCACCATCACTTTGAGCTTGGCGGCTGGTCAGAGACAAAGGTAGTGGCCGTCTTTTCGATTATTACGACGCTTCTGTGCCTGATTGCATATATGGGCCTGTAAGCGTGACAGGAGGAATGAACATGAACAGTGTTATCAGCCAGCTGGCCGGCGGGAAAAAAATCCTGGTCGCAGGAACCGGCGCAAGCGGCATTGCGGCAGCACGGCTGCTGCTTGCAGACGGTGCGGACATTATAGTATATGACGGAAATGAAAAAGCGTGCGCAGCGGATATCCGCGCAAAGCTTGCACAGCCCTTTGGGCAGGAAGCAGCCAAAGGGCCGGGTACAGACGTGCCGGTGGTGCTCGGGGAGCTTGCAGAAGCCGTAATCGAACAGGTTTCGATTGCCGTTTTATCCCCTGGCATGCCATCCGATACCGGAGCGGCACAAAAGCTCCGGGAACACGGCGTGCGCATCTGGGGAGAAATCGAGCTGGCATACCGGTATGCAAAAGGACACCTGGCTGCCATTACCGGAACGAATGGAAAGACAACGACGACGGCGTTAACCGGGGAAATTTTAAAAAGCCATTTTGCAGATGTAAAGGTGGCCGGAAACATCGGCATTCCGTATGCGTCACTGGCTGCACAGATGACAGGAAATACTGTTACAGCCGCAGAAATCAGCAGCTTCCAGCTGGAAACCATAGAACAGTTCACGCCGGATGTGTCTGCCATTTTAAATATTACGCCGGACCATTTAAACAGGCATCATACGATGGACTGCTATGCAGCCGTCAAGGAGTCTGTTACAAAAAACCAAAAGCCCGGCCAGGCATGCGTGCTGAATTATGAGGATGAACGCCTGCGGGAATTCGGACGCAGGATGGCAGAAAGCCCGCATAGTTTAAACGTGATTTATTTTAGCAGCAAGCGAAAGCTGGAGCGGGGATTTTACCTGGAAGACGGCAGCATCTGGGCAGCCTTTGAAGACGGCGCGCACAGGATTGTCCATACAGGGGAGATGAACCTTTTAGGCGTCCACAATTATGAGAATGCCATGGCGGCAGCGGCAGTTTCGCATGCACTGGGCGTTCCTTTTGAAAAAATTGCAGGTGTTTTGAAAACTTTTCAGGCAGTCGAGCATAGAATAGAATATGCGGGTGAAATAAAGGGCGTCCGTTATTACAACGATTCGAAGGCAACCAATACGGATGCTGCCATACAGGGAATCCTGGCGATGAACCGGCCGGCTTACCTGATTGGCGGCGGCTATGACAAACAGGCAGAATATGGCAGCTGGATTGATGCCTTCGGCACAAAAGTAAAGCAGCTGGTTTTAATTGGGGAAACGAAGGAAAAAATTGCGAAGACAGCAAAGGAAAAAGGATTTTTGAATATTGTCATGTGTGAAACACTGGAAGAAGCAGTGATTCACTGCTACAGACAGGCGCAGGAAGGGGAAGCCGTGCTGCTTTCGCCTGCATGTGCCAGCTGGGATATGTTTCAGAATTATGAGGAACGGGGGAGAAAATTTAAAGAAACCGTAAGAGGGCTGCAGGCATAAGAGGTCCTGCCTTTTGGGGACAAAAGAAGCCGGAGCATGGGCAGCCAGGCATCCGGAATTATGGAAAAGAAAAATCAGGAGTTGCAGGAGTGGGCAGAAGGAACAAGACCAGGCAAAAGAAAACCAAATATTGTGATTACAGCCTGTTTTTTCTGGTGATTTTTTTATTAGGGTTCGGGCTGGTCATGCTTTACAGTGTCAGCGCGTATAATGCAAACTTAAAGTATGACGGCGACACGCTTCATTATCTGAGGAGACAGGGATTTGCGGCAGTGCTTGGAATTACAGCCATGATTGCGATTTCAAAAATTGACTATCATATATGGATTTATTTTGGAAATTTCGCATATTTCCTGGCACTCGTTTTGTGTGTGGCGGTATTATTTATGACAGATGCGCGCAACGGTTCTACCAGGTGGATGCAGCTCGGGCCTTTGAACTTCCAGCCATCCGAGCTGGCAAAGATGGCAACCATCCTGTTTTTGTCAGGCATTGTGTGCCGGATTCCGAAACAGATTGGAAAGTTTGCAAACCTGATTAAGGTCATGATTATGATTGTACCGATATTTGTGATTGTGGCGTATGCAAACTTAAGCACGGCGATTATTATTATGGGCATTGCCATTGTCATTACATTTGTGGCAAGCCCGAAATACTGGCAGTTTTTCGCAATGGGCGGTGTCGGCATAGTCGGCGGCGGCGTGCTGTTTATTATGGCGGCAACCTACCGCATGGACCGCATTGACGCATGGCTGCATCCGGAAAATTATACCTCGGACACGGCGTTCCAGACGCTGCAGGGGCTGTATGCCATCGGTTCCGGCGGGCTGTTTGGCAAGGGGCTCGGGCAGAGCATGCAAAAGCTCGGATTCGTGCCGGAAGCGCAAAACGACATGATTTTTTCGATTATCTGCGAAGAACTGGGACTGTTTGGAGCCATGTGCGTGATTCTTCTGTTTCTGCTGATGATATGGCGGCTGATGGTCATTGCGAACAATGCGTCGGATTTATATGGCGCGCTGATTGTTTCCGGCATTATGGCGCATATCGCGATTCAGGTAATCCTGAACATTGCCGTTGTAACAAATACGATTCCAAATACCGGCATTACGCTGCCGTTTATCAGCTACGGGGGCACGTCGACCAGCTTCCTGTTAGCAGAAATGGGGCTTGCGCTGAGCGTATCAAGGGGAATCCGTCTGGAAGGTACTGAGCATGATTAAAAAGAAGCGGAGAAAGAGGGCACGGAGAAAGCGCAGGCTGCTGGCACTGCTTATTTTTGCAGGAATTGCTGCAATTGCGGTACTGATTGGCATAACCGGATTTAAGCTGACCAAGGTGCAGGTAACCGGAAATGAGCTGTATACGGACAGACAGATTAAAGAAAGTGTACTGAATGATGAATATTCCTGGAATACGCTGTATGTGGTACTCAAATACAAGCTGTTTAAAATGAAGGAAATCCCGTTTATTGACGAAATGGAAATACAGCTGCGCTCGCCGAATAAAATCCAGATTAAAGTATATGAAAAGGCGATTATCGGGTACATAGAAGCAAATGACCAGAATGTATATTTTGATAAAGACGGATTTGTTGTTGAAATTTCAAAACGCAGGATTGAGAATGTCCCGAAGGTGGAAGGCATTGAGTGCCGCGAGGTCGTTGTTTACGAAAAATTAAGCTTAAAGGACGAGAACGCACTCAGCCTTCTGCTGACATTCTCCCACCAGCTGCAGAAATACGAACGGATTCCGCAGACAATCGCTTTTGGCGAAAATAACGGCCTTTCTGCTGATTTTGGCAGCATCCGGGCCGAAATCGGGGATGCGCAGTACCTGATAGAAAAGGTCATGCGCTTAGATGCCATCATGCCCCAGCTCAAGGGAAAGAAGGGCGTGCTGCATCTGGAAAACTGGACTCCCCTGACAACGGATGCTGTTTTTGCACCGGATTAACCGTGGCGGCCTGCGTAAGAAAGAATATGAAAATTTTTGAAAAAACTGGTTGATTTCAGCCGGAAAAAATAATATGATAGAATACAGAGTAATGTTTTGTGCCCAGTCGCTCTGGCACAGAATAACGCATAAATTTAAGGAGGTATTACCTTTGCTTGAAATTACAACAACGGAATCAGATTCCAGTGCAAAAATCATTGTTATCGGAGTCGGTGGCGCGGGTAACAATGCAGTAAATAGAATGATTGATGAAAATATCGGCGGCGTGGAATTCGTCGGCGTCAATACAGATAAACAGGCCCTGATGCTCTGCAAGGCACCAACGCTTATCCAGATAGGCGAAAAACTGACCAAGGGGCTTGGGGCGGGAGCAGACCCGGAAGTCGGCATGAAAGCGGCAGAAGAAAGTGCGGACGAGCTTTCCGCAGCCGTGGAAGGGGCAGATATGATATTTGTTACCTGCGGGATGGGCGGCGGCACCGGGACAGGCGCAGCTCCGGTTGTGGCAAAAATCGCCAAGGAAAAGGGCATTTTAACGGTCGGTGTCGTGACAAAGCCGTTTACCTTTGAAGCAAAAGCCCGCATGGTCAATGCCATATCCGGCATTGAGCGGCTCAAGCAGGGCGTCGATACGCTGATTGTCATCCCGAATGACAAGCTTCTGGAAATTGTCGACCGCAGGACAACCATGCCGGATGCATTAAAGAAAGCGGACGAAGTGCTCCAGCAGGGCGTGCAGGGCATTACCGACCTGATTAACCTGCCGGCCCTTATCAATCTCGATTTTGCGGACGTGCAGACAGTCATGAAGGACAAGGGTCTTGCACACATTGGCATCGGCATGTCCAAGGGCGATGAAAAAGCGATTGAAGCGGTCAAGCTGGCTGTGTCGTCCCCGCTGTTAGATACCGATATCTGCGGTGCAACACATGTCATTATTAATATTTCGGGTGCCATTTCCCTGCTGGATGCCAACGATGCGGTCGGCTATGTGCGTGATTTGGTAGGGGAAAATGCAAATATTATTTTCGGGGCAAAATACGATGAATCCAGGTCAGACGAAGCGACCATTACGGTGATTGCAACCGGCATTGAGGATGCCGTGCAGCCACAGCCGCAGCCGGCCCTGATGCCTGGCATGTCTTCGCTAAAATACGGGGCCGCAGGAACAGGCGCTGCCCGTCCGTCGGCCAGCCCGTTTCCAGCGCGCACATCTGTGCCGGGGGGAGCCGCAGCGCAGGGGGGATTTGGCGGCATGAATACACAGCAGCCGGCGTCGCAGCCGGTATACGGCATCAATAAGCCGAAGAAGCCGGAAAGCACGGTTCCGGTAAGGGATATTAAGATTCCAGGGTTTTTACAGGGTCCTAAGAAATAGGAACATGGAAATATGCATAGAAGAAGGATGCATGTTTACGAAAACATACATATCTGCAGTGGGGTATTGGCTGGAAAGGAAGTCTGTGCGCCAGGGGCTGCACGGATAAAATGGAATAAATATGTTGGTAAAAGAGCAAAGGCTGCCTGGCTGGGGATGCGATTCCCGGGTCTGGGCAGTTTTTTTATGATTCCGGGTGCCGTCCTGACAGCCCGCCCTGCTTTTTGCGGTGTAACGGTAAAAGTTTGACATTTTTTTGCATCTGCATGAAATACAATAAGAAAAGAGCTGGCAGAATGCAGCTTCAAGAGGCGGAGGTGGATGCAAATATATGAAGTTTACATAGATGTGCTTGCCATAAACAATTTTCTGGCAGACTTAGCGGCGCTTTTTGCGGTCAGCGTTTTTTTTAAAAGAAAAACGCCGGCACGCCGGATTCTGGCCGGAGCCGTGCTCGGCACGCTTGGCAGCTGCGCGGCGTTTCTATGCTGCCGGCATATGGCGGTATATCTGCTTGCCGTACACTTTCTCGTAAATCCGCTTGTCCTGTTATTCTGTTTCCGCGAAAAAACGAAGCAGGAGTTTCTGTCAGACCTCTGCGGCGGGTATTTTGCATTCCTGCTTTTGGGCGGGATTACGGAATGGCTGTATGAAGGGGAAAACGGATTTTTATCTTACAAAATGACCGTGTCTGCGGCGTTTCTCCTGCTGCCTGCAGCTGTGCTGTGGATTCGCAGGCAGCTTCAAAACCGCGTCCGGTATCTGGAGGCACAGCTTTGCCAGCAGGGAAAGCGGCTGTGCCTGACAGCCCTTTCGGACAGCGGAAACCTGCTGCGCGACCCGTATACGGGAAAAGCCGTCAGCATGATTGACCGCAGTGTTTATGAAACGGCGTATGGAGCGGCACAGGCCGTGCGCCTGATTCCTTACGAATCGCTTGGCTGCCGTCACGGGCTTTTGGAAGCAGTTACAATTGAAGAATTAAGCTATGCATATGGAAACGGCACGAAAACCATAAAAAGGGCCGTGCTCGGCCTTGCAGACCATGCATTGTTTGAAAAAAAACCTTATCAGATGATTATAAATCCACAGGAAAATCCAACAGGAGGCAAGTATGAAAAGGACGGATAATTTGGTACTAAAGATGATAGGGACATTTCATTATATGCTGAACCTGAAAGAGCCGGAGCAGGAGATATGGTATATCGGCGGCGCAGATGTCCTGCCGTCCCCGTTAAATCCGGAACAGGAAAATGCCTGCATCGAAAAGCTGGCCGGGGAAGGGAAGGAAACCGAAGAAGCAAAAAGCCTTTTAATCGAGCATAACCTGCGGCTGGTTGTGTACATAGCAAAAAAATTTGACAATACCGGCGTGGGCGTGGAGGATTTGATTTCCATTGGCACGATTGGATTAATCAAAGCCATCAATACGTTTAACCCGTCGAAAAATATCAAGCTTGCGACGTATGCATCGCGCTGCATTGAAAATGAAATACTCATGCACCTGCGCAGAACGAGCAAGACCAAGCTGGAGGTTTCGATTGACGAGCCGCTGAATGTGGACTGGGACGGCAACGAACTGCTGCTGTCTGATATCCTCGGAACGGAGGACGACATTATTTCCAGGGACATGGAATCCGAAGTCGAGAAAAAACTGCTGCGCAACGCCGTAGACCGGCTTTCCGGCAGGGAGCGCATGATTGTGGAGCTGCGCTTCGGGTATAATACGCCCGAAGGCAGCGAGATGACGCAGAAGGAAGTCGCAGACCTGCTCGGCATCTCCCAGTCCTATATTTCCCGGCTGGAAAAAAAGATTATGAAACGGCTGCGCAGGGAGATTGTGCGGTTCGAATAACACAATGCTGAAAAAGGGAGCAGAACCTGCCGGATAAGGGCGGTTCTGCTCCCTTTTATGTGCGGGACATCCGCTGGCTTTTTGGAAACTCCTGCCAGTTCTATTTGACGGAAGCTGTATTTTTGATTATAATTACCGGGTGCAGCATTTTGAAACGTGCTGCGGCAGATTTCAGGAAAAGAAACTAAGATTACAGCAAGAAAAATACGGAGGTTACCATGATACTTTCCTGTCAGAATATATCCAAATCATTTGGCACCGATGAAATTATCAAACAGGCATCGTTTCACATTGAGGATTATGAAAAAGCAGCGATTACAGGAATCAACGGTGCCGGAAAGTCCACGCTGCTTAAAATTATTATGAAAGAACTGGAGCCGGACGAGGGCACGGTTACAATTGCAAAAGACAAAACAGCCGGCTATCTTGCACAGAATGAAGTGGTTGACAGCAGCCGGACGATTTATGAAGAAGTCCTGTCTGCCAAACAGCCTGTGATTGACATGGAGCAGGAAATCCGGCGCATGGAAGCAGAAATGGAAACGGTTGCTCCCGAAAAGCTGGAAGCGTTTATGGAAAAATACGAGCGGCTTGTGCACCAGTTTGAGCTGGCAGACGGCTATGCTTACCGCAGTGAGGTGACGGGTGTTTTAACCGGGCTTGGCTTTTGCGAGGATGAATTTTCCAAAAAACCGGATGAATTATCGGGCGGGCAGAAAACCCGCGCCGCCTTATGCCGCCTGCTTGTAACAAAGCCGGACATCCTGATACTGGACGAGCCGACCAACCACCTGGATATGGAGTCGATTCAGTGGCTGAATTATAAGGGGGCAGTGCTGATTGTTTCCCATGACCGGTATTTTCTGGATAAGACGGTTACAAAAATTGTGGAAGTCTTCCAGCATAAGGTATACTGCTATCCGGGCAATTATACGGCATATGCGCAGAAAAAAGCACAGGTGCGTGCGGCGCAGCTGCATGCCTATTATAACCAGCAGCAGGAAATCCGGCATCAGGAAGAAGTCATTGCAAAGCTGAAATCCTTTAACCGCGAAAAGTCCGTAAAACGTGCGGAAAGCCGTGAGAAAATGCTGGATAAAATAGAACGGCTGGAAAAGCCGGTGGACGATATGACGGACATCCACCTGCAGCTGGAGCCCTGCATTACGAGCGGAAATGATGTGCTGGATGTAAAAGGGCTGAAAAAGACCTACGACGGGACTGTTTTGTTTGAAAACGCGGGATTTTCCATTTTCCGCGGGGAGCGTGTGGCGCTGATTGGAAATAACGGAACTGGAAAAACAACCATACTGAAAATCATCAACGGCATGGTTTCTGCGGATGCCGGGGAGATTACGACAGGGACAAATGTGCATATCGGCTATTATGACCAGGAGCATCAGGTGCTGCATGCCGAAAAAACGCTGTTTGACGAAATTTCGGATGATTATCCGAACCTGACCAATACCCAGATACGCAATGTCCTGGCAGCCTTTTTGTTTACCAATGATGATGTATTCAAGCGCATCGGGGATTTAAGCGGCGGGGAGCGCGGGCGCGTGTCGCTTGCAAAGCTGATGCTGTCAGAAGCAAATTTCCTGATACTGGACGAGCCGACCAATCATCTGGACATTACATCCAAGGAAATCCTGGAAAATGCGCTGGTGCATTATGAAGGCACGGTGCTGTTTGTTTCCCACGACCGCTATTTTATAAACAAGACGGCGACCAGAATTTTAGACCTGCATGAACAGCAGATTTTAAATTATATCGGCGATTATGATTATTATCTCGAAAAGAAGGACGTGCAGCGCGCCGCGCTGAAAAAAGAGCTGCAAGCCGCAGCATCTGGCACAGACAGCAGCCTGCAGGAAGTCCAGGCTGCACCGGATATGCCAGGGCAGAAAAAAGAATCCGGCGGCAGGAAGGACTGGGAACAGCAGAAAAAGGAGCAGGCCGCAAAGCGCAGGCTTGAACATGAACTGCAGAAAACCGAGGCCCGTATCGAACAGCTGGAAACGGAAATCGGGGAGCTGGAAGCAGAAATGGCAAAACCGGAGGTGGCTGTTATTTCGGCAAGGGTCATGGAGCTGCATACGGACTTAAAGCACAGGCAGGAAGAACTTGAGGGGCTGTATGAGCGCTGGGAAGAATTGACAAATCTGGCATAAATTTATATAATTTATTTTGCAGTGTTATATTTCGTTCGAAAAAAAAGAAATATGGATAAAACAGACTGGAGCATGCACAAACAGACAGAAATAAGCTGGAAACATGCAGAAAAACAGCCACATAAATATAAGAACACAGAAGCAGGATAGTAACAGACACAAGCAGGATAGAAACGAACAGAACTTATAAGGAGAAGAATTTTGGGAAAAGAAATTTCGCAGGCGGTTATTCGCAGGATGCCGCGTTATTACCGCTATCTGGGAGATTTGCTGGATGAGGGGGTCGAGCGGATATCTTCCAATGAACTGAGCGAAAAAATGAAAGTAACGGCTTCCCAGATACGCCAGGATCTGAACAATTTTGGCGGTTTCGGGCAGCAGGGGTATGGCTACAATGTGCAGTATCTGTATGACGAAATCGGAAGGATTCTGGGACTGGAGCAGCGGCATAATATTATTATTATCGGTGCCGGAAATCTCGGACAGGCGCTTGCAAATTACCGGAAATTTGAAAAGCTGGGCTTTGTCATTATCGGCTTTTTT
>CAJTSV010000031.1:7156-8126 GCA_910579075.1 uncultured Eubacterium sp. | reverse complement strand
GGGAGCTGAAAGGCCGGTCTGCAGGCGGCGTTCCGATTATGATGCTGGAAGAACTGGAAGCATTTGCAGCGCACAACCAGATTGATATTGCCGCGCTTACCATGCCAAAATCCAGTGCGGATTCCATTGCAAACCGGCTGGCCGGGCTTGGAATCCGTGCCATCTGGAATTTTGCGCATGTGGACCTGGATTTGATGGATAAAAATGTTGTTGTGGAAAATGTCCATTTATCCGACAGCCTGATGCAGCTGTCTTACAATATGCTGCGCAGCCAGGGCGAGTAGCGGTATGAAAAAAAGCTGCGGGAAGGCAGGGGTTTTATGAAAATTATAGTAAACAGCGAAGAAATGAAATACTGTGACAGCAATACAATCTCTCATTTTGGAGTCCCGTCCCTTGTACTGATGGAACGGGCAGCATTAAGCATCATACAGCAGGTGCCGCAAAGCTGCAGGCGGGTACTGCTTGCATGCGGAAACGGCAATAACGGTGCAGACGGGCTTGCAGCAGCAAGGCTGCTTTTTCAGCGCGGATTTGACGTGACAGTGGTACAGATGCCGGGGCATGGAAAACGCACGCCGGAAAACCTGCAGCAGCGGGATATTTTAGAGCGCTATGGCATAAAAATACACGATTCCATTCCGGAAGATACCGCATATGACTGTGTGATTGATGCGCTGTTTGGCATTGGCCTCTCGCGGGCGCCGCAGGGGGAAGCGGCTGGCTGGATTGCGGCAATGAACCGCCTGGACGGCTTTAAAATTGCAGCCGATATGCCAAGCGGGGTATCGAGTGATACTGGCATGGCATATGAACCGTCTTTTCAGGCAGACCTGACCGTGACCTTTGCTTACAAAAAGGCAGGGCAGGTATTCTATCCGGGCTGTGAAAAATGCGGGACAGTCCTTGTGGCGGAAATCGGCATAACGGATGAAAGCTGGCTGAAACGCCGTCCTTCCTGTTATGCCTT
>CAJTSV010000031.1:0-7042 GCA_910579075.1 uncultured Eubacterium sp. | reverse complement strand
CGTTGTTTAGTTCACAGGCGGCTTACCGTACCGGATGTGGCCTTGTAAAAATCTGCACGCCGCAGGAAAACCGTGTCATTATGCAGTGTGCAGTGCCGCAGGCGGTTCTGGACACATTCGATACGGCGCTTCCTCTGGACAGGGAGCAGTTTCAAAAAAACCTGGACTGGGCAGATGTAACTGTGCTCGGGCCCGGAATCGGAACGGATGATTTCGCGGTGCAGATGACAGAATTTGTTTTGGAGCATGCAGGGGTGCCGCTGGTTCTGGATGCGGATGCGTTAAATATCATAGCTGCACGGCCGCAGCTGATGCAGAAGGTTTCCGGCCGGGCTGTGCTGACGCCGCATCCTGGTGAAATGTCAAGGCTCTGCGGCAGGCCGGTACCAGAAATCCGGGAACATCTGCTGGAAACCGCAGCCGGGTTTGCCAGGGAGCATGGTGTCATCTTAGTGCTGAAAGATGCAGTGACGGTTACGGCATCACAGGATGCTGCTTATTTAAATACGTCCGGATGCAGTGCCATGGCAAAGGCAGGCAGCGGGGATATTCTGGCCGGCATGATTGCGGCGCTTGCCGCACAGGGGATGCCGCTGGAGACGGCTGCGCCGCTGGGAGTTTTTGCGCATGGAGCGGCCGGGGAGCAGGCGGCATGCAGGAAGGGGATGTATAGTGTGCTGGCGGAGGATATTCTGGAGTGTATTGGGGTGGGGATGTGTGGAGAATAAAGGGAGAAATTGCAGGGAGGACGCCGCAGGAAACCGTTCGTTTATCCGGCGTCCGTGCAGCCAATTCCTTCCCCCCTGATTTCCATCCGCATCAAATATATCAAAATATAAAAAGGATGAATTCGATGAACACAATGAATCATATAACCCCGCACAGCCGCATCTGCGCCGCCATCAATCTCGACGCAGTCCGGCACAACCTAAAAGCCATTCAGTCACTCTTAACCCCGCACACGCAAATCATGGCCGTCATAAAAACCGACGCCTACGGCCACGGTGCAGCCGAAATTGCAAAAACCGCAGAACCATATGAATTCCTGTACGGCTTTGCCGTTGCCACAGCAGAGGAAGCATTATCCCTGCGCCGCCACGGCATCCAAAAGCCCATCCTGATTCTGGGCTATGTATTCCCGGAGCATTACCAGATGCTTGCCGAATACGAAATCCGTCCGGCGGTATTTACGCTGGATATGGCCAGGCAGTTATCCCAGGCTGCAAAAAAAGCAGGTAAAGATTTGTATATCCATATTAAAATTGATACCGGCATGAGCCGCATCGGCCTGCAGGCCTGTGAAGAAAGCATCCGGGACATTGCACAGATTCATGCACTGGAGCATATCATAATAGAAGGAATTTTTACACACTTTGCAAGGGCTGACGAGGCAGACAAAGCCTCAGCAGAAGAACAGCTGCACCTGTTTAAAAACGTGCTGCGCCTGACCGAAGAAGCCGGGATAAAAATCCCGTACCGACACTGTTCCAACAGCGCCGGAATTATCAGCCTGCGGGATGCGGACATGGACATGGTACGGGCCGGAATTATCCTCTATGGGCTGTGGCCTTCGGATGAAATGGACAAAAGCAGCATCGATTTAAAGCCGGTGCTGGAATTAAAAAGCCATGTAGCGCATGTCAAAACACTTCCTGCCGGAAGGAGCATTTCCTATGGCGGAACCTATACGCTGCGTGAGCCGGGAACGGTCGCAACGATTCCGGCCGGATATGGCGACGGATATCCAAGGAGCCTGTCAAACAAAGGGTATGTGCTGATTCACGGATGCCGGGCGCCGATTCTGGGCCGGGTCTGCATGGACCAGTTTATGGCAGACGTAACGGGCATCGAGGGCGTAAAAGCCGGTGATACGGTCACGCTGGCCGGACGGGACGGAGCGGAATTTCTTTCTCTGGAACAGCTCGGGGAGATGTCTGGCAGGTTCAATTATGAATTTGCCTGTGCCCTTGGAAAACGGATTCCCAGGGTCTTTTATGAAAACGGCACCGCGGTCAGTGAAAGGGGCGGTTTCCCGGATTAAAAGAAAATATCCGGTCCGGTGAATACACTCGATAAAACTGGTAATACTCACCGTATAACCTATTTTGTGGAGTGAGAGAGATGTTAATTAGACGAGGAGATATTTATTACGCAGATTTAAGGCCGGTAGTGGGCTCAGAGCAGGGAGGCGTGCGGCCGGTCCTGATTATCCAGAATGATGTAGGAAACCTGCACAGCCCGACGGTTATCTGCGCAGCCATTACGTCGCAGATGAATAAAGCAAAGCTGCCGACCCATGTGGAATTATCATGCGGGCGCTATGCACTGGTAAAGGATTCGGTGATTTTACTGGAACAGCTGCGCACCATCGATAAAAAAAGACTCAAAGATAAGGTATGCCATCTGGACGGGGATATTATGACAAAAATTGAGAAAGCATTGTGCATCAGTCTGCAATTATCTGCTACATAGCTTGACGGAATGCGTGAGAAATGATATTTTAGTAGTGGTACACAGGACCGATTATAATCAGGAATTACAAAAAGGAGAGAGGATTTTATGGACGATGGCGCGAGTCCCAAGTTACATTATGCAGAACGGAATAACTGGTTTAGTGATTTCTTAAAAAAATTAAACCGGAGGAATCCGGACAAAATTACAGAGCAGGAAATCATTTCCATTGTGAATGAAGGACATGAGACAGGCGTTTTGCAGGACAGTGAAGTCGAAATGATACAGAACATTTTTGAATTCACGGACAAGGAAGCAAAAGACATTATGACACACCGGAAACATATCTGTGCGCTGGACGGGACAAAGACACTGGCACAGGTATTAGACCTGGTGCTGGCAGAGCCGTATTCCAGATTTCCGGTATATCTGGATGGTATTGACAATATCATCGGGATATTACATATCAAGGAAGTCATGGCTTTCAGCCGCAGCCAGGAATATATGGACTGGCAGATTAAGGATATTGAAGGATTGTTTTCTCCGGGCGAATTTATTCCGGAAACACGCAAAATCAGTGACCTTTTTCAGAAAATGCAGTTGAAAAAGGCGCATATGGTCATTGTTGTGGATGAGTACGGACAGACCTCCGGGCTGGTTGCAATGGAAGATATTTTAGAAGAAATCGTCGGAAATATTTTCGATGAGCATGACAAGGAAAAGCAGCTGATTGTAAAGACCGCAGAGGGGTGCTTTACGATGCATGGCATGGCGGCGCTGGATGAAGCGGCAGATGCGCTTGGAATTGAATTTGAAGAAGAATTCGATACCTTAAACGGCTTTCTGATTTCCAAGATTGATAAGATTCCATCCGACGGGGAAACCTTTTCGATTGATTACGGCGGGTACCGGTTTGACGTAACCAGGGTGGAAAATAAAATGATACAGACCGTGCAGGTAAGGCGCTGGTAAGTCTTGTCATTTGCCGGAATAAATGATAAAATAGATACAGGGTGATTTTGGTAACAGGAGCATAGCAGGGCCGTTACTGATTTCAGATACTTCATAGAAAAGAGGATGATATATGTCAGGACATTCCAAGTTTGCAAATATCAAACATAAAAAAGAAAAAAATGATGCTGCAAAAGGGAAAACATTTACGATGATAGGACGGGAAATTGCCATTGCCGTAAAAGAAGGCGGGCCGGATCCGGCGAATAATTCAAAGCTGAGGGATGTAATCGCAAAGGCAAAGGCAAACAATATGCCGAATGATACGATTGACCGCGGGATTAAAAAAGCGGCCGGGGATGCTTCGAATGTCAATTACGAGGCAGTTACATACGAAGGCTACGGGCCGGGCGGCACAGCCATTATCGTGGATGCCCTGACCGACAATAAAAACCGGACGGCAGCCAATGTGCGCAACTGTTTTACCAAAGGATATGGAAGCATCGGCACGCAGGGATGCGTTTCTTATATGTTTGATAAAAAGGGCCAGATTCTGATTGACAAAGAAGAATGCGACATGGAAGCAGATGATTTGATGATGGCAGCGCTTGATGCCGGAGCCGAGGATTTCGCAGAGGAAGAAGACAGCTTTGAGATTACGACAGACCCGGCAGAATTTTCGGCTGTGCACGATGCCTTAAAGGAACAGGGAATCGTGATGACCCAGGCAGAAATTACGATGATTCCGCAGACTTATGTGACGCTCGAACAGGAATCGGATATCGCAAACATCCAAAAGATTCTGGATTTGCTGGATGAAGATGATGATGTGCAGACGGTGTACCATAACTGGGATGAATAAAGCGGCGGACTGCTTTTCCTGTCAGGGAGCATCTTAAGGAACGCAGCCGGCAGGGTATCATCTCAGAACGGCTGCGCCGGACTGGAAAAACAGCTGCGGCAGGATAACGATATGAAAAATTTAATGGAGGAGTTTACTATGAAAAAAATACTTTTTGCTGCATCAGAGTGCGTGCCATTCATCAAAACAGGGGGGCTTGCAGATGTGTGCGGGGCACTGCCAAAGGAGTTTGACAAGGAGCACTGGGATGTGCGGGTAGTTATCCCGAATTACACCTGTATTCCGGAGCATTTCCGCAATGAATTCCAGTATGTGACGCATTTTTATATGGGAACAGGCCCGATGCTTCCGGATAAATATGTCGGCATCCTGACCTGTCAGAGGGACGGCGTTACCTATTATTTTATTGATAATCAGGAATATTTTAACTGCGCAGTTCCTTACGGCGATATCCGTTATGACATTGAAAAATTCATCTTCTTTGATAAGGCTGTGCTGTCTATGTTAAAAGCCATTGACTTCCAGCCAGACCTTGTACACTGCCACGACTGGCAGACAGGACTTATTCCGGTTTACCTGAGGAATGAGTTCCAGGGGGATATGTTCTACTGGGGCATGAAGTCTATTATGACAATACATAACCTGAAATTCCAGGGTATCTGGGACAAAAAAGTATTCCAGGGATTAAGCGGCCTGCCAAACGCGCTGTTTGTACCGGATAAGCTGGAATTCAACAAAGATGCCAGCATGTTAAAGGGCGGCCTTGTATATGCAGACTATATTACAACTGTCAGCGATACCTATGCACAGGAAATCCAGACCTCTGCTTATGGCGAAGGCTTAGACGGACTGCTTTCGGCAAGGCACCTGGATATGCAGGGAATCGTAAACGGCATTGACTATTCGATTTATGACCCGGCCACAGACCCGAAGATTTACTGCAATTACGATGCCGGCAACTGGCGCAAAAAGAAAGTCAATAACAAAGTAAAAATCCAGGAAGAACTCGGCCTTGCCGTAGATAAGAAGAAATTTATGATTGGCCTGATTTCACGCCTGACAGACCAGAAGGGCCTGGATTTGATTAATTATGTGATTGACCGCATTGTAGATGATTATACGCAGCTTGTGGTAATCGGAACCGGTGACCCTGCATATGAAAATATGTTCCGCCACTATGCATGGAAATACGGTGACCGCGTATCTGCAAATATCTGCTATTCCGATGACCTGGCACATAAGCTGTATGCAGCAGCAGATGCATTTTTAATGCCGTCCCAGTTCGAGCCGTGCGGCCTGACACAGCTGATTTCGTTCCGTTACGGGACAGCACCGATTGTACGCGAGACAGGCGGGCTGAAAGATACCGTGCAGCCGTTTAATGAGTACGAAGACACCGGCGACGGGTTCTCCTTCTCCAATTACAACGGCGAGGAAATGCTCAAGGTCATTAACTATGCGAAGAAGGTTTACTATGATATGAAAAAAGACTGGAACCATATGATAGACCGGGGCATGGCAAAGGATTTCTCCTGGAATGCATCGAAGTTTAAGTATGAAGGGCTGTACAATTACCTGATTGGGGAAAAATAAAACAGTTTGAAAAAGCGGGAGTTTAAGGAGTCTGTTTCAGGAGACTGGGCGGAAAACTTAATATCCCGCTTTCTTTTTGCAGGATATAGCCGGATGTCTCAAAAAATGAAATGACGGCGCTGCATATTTACAGCCGGACTGCACATACTTTCCGTAAAAACGGAAAAGAGGGCATGTCTATGAGTGACGCAAAAGGCAGAAAAGAAGAACTGGACAAGGAACTGTCCGATAATGAAAATATTAAAAATAACGGCGAAGTGACGCTGGAAGAAAATGACCATAACCACCGGATTTATCTGCTCTCCGTAATTGGGGAAATTGAAGGGCATGAATGCCTGTCTTCCAATACGAAGACGACGAAATACGAGCATGTGCTGCCAAAGCTGGCTGAAATTGAGGATGCGGACAATATCGACGGCGTGATGCTGCTGCTTAATACCGTTGGCGGCGATATCGAATCGGGACTTGCCATTGCAGAAATGGTCGCTTCCCTGAGCAAGCCGACCGTTTCGCTCGTGCTGGGCGGCAGCCATTCCATCGGGGTGCCGTTAGCGGTTTCCACAGATTATTCCTTTATCGTTCCAACGGGAACCATGGTGATTCATCCGGTGCGCATGAACGGCATGGTGATTGGCGCGCCGCCGACCTACGATTATTTCAAGCAGATGCAGAACCGCATTATCGGGTTTATCGCTTCGCACTGCGACGCGAAGGAAGACCGGCTGGAAAAGCTGATGATGAATACAACCATGCTGACCAAAGACCTCGGCACAATCCTGGTCGGGGAGGATGCGGTAAAGGAAGGGATTATACGCGAGGTAGGCGGAATGAAAGAAGCCCTGCAAAAACTGCATGCGCTGATTGGAAATAAAAATAAAGAAAAATAAAGAAAAATATATGTTATGTATACATTTTGCAGAATCACAGTGAACAAAATGTACCTATCTTATTTACCGGATTGGCAGGGCGTTAAAACCCTGCTTTTTCACTTTATAGGAAATTCCGACTTTTTGTGGCACAAAGAAAAGCGTATATTCATCGAACATACGTTAGAAAGATATGTGTTTTAGGTATACAAAACAGACGGGTAAAGGTTTTAGAAGATATAAAAGCCTTCTTCTCCAAAGCCGTCATCGAATGGGTCATCTTCATTTAAGAAATAATCCATATTGAGAAGGTCATCCT
>CAJTSV010000030.1:2862-35139 GCA_910579075.1 uncultured Eubacterium sp. | reverse complement strand
GGCGGCCATTAGGACATTTCCTGGAAATAGCGGTCTTTGCTGCCGTTTTCCATGGCAGCGAGCGAACCCATGCCGCGGTAAACTTTGTATTTGCGGCCCTGGAACAGCTCGAAGGTGCCAGGGGCTTCGTCACAGCCGGCAAATATAGAGCCCATCATGCAGACATTTGCTCCGGCAGCGAGCGCTTTTGTCATGTCGCCGGAATATTTGATGCCGCCGTCTGCAATAACCGGAATGTTATGTTCTTTTGCAGCCTGGTAGCAGTCCATGATTGCAGTAATCTGCGGGACGCCGATACCGGAAACGACCCTTGTCGTACAGATAGAGCCAGGCCCGATGCCGACCTTGACACAGTCTGCCCCTGCTTCAATCAGCGCTTCGGCTGCTTCCCGGGTGGCAATGTTTCCGGCAATTACCTGTAAATCCGGGTATGCCAGCTTGATGCGGCGCACTGCTTCCAGAATGTTTTTGGAATGGCCATGGGCAGAGTCTACGACAATGACATCGACATGCGCATTGACCAGGGCGTCCACGCGCTCCATCATATCGGCTGTAATGCCGACACCGGCTCCGCAGAGCAGGCGGCCCTGTTCGTCCTTGGCAGACTGCGGGTATTTAATCTGCTTTTCGATATCCTTTATCGTAATCAGGCCTTTTAAATTGTTGTTTTTATCTACAATCGGGAGTTTTTCTTTCCTTGCTTTTGCAAGAATCTGCTTTGCTTCTTCGAGCGTGATTCCTTCCGGGGCAGTAATCAGGCCTTCAAAAGTCATGCAGTCTTTGATTTTTTTACGGTAATCGGTTTCAAATTTCAGGTCGCGGTTTGTGATAATGCCGACCAGCTTGCCGTTTTTGGTAATCGGGACACCGGATATGCGGAATTTTGCCATCAGGTCGTCTGCGTCTGCAAGCGTGTTGTCTTCGGAAAGGGAAAACGGGTCTGTGATAACGCCGTTCTCAGAGCGTTTTACCTTGTCCACTTCCTCGGCCTGTTTTTCTACAGACATGTTTTTATGAATAATGCCGATGCCGCCCTGGCGGGCCATTGCAATTGCCATGCGGTGTTCGGTAACAGTGTCCATGCTTGCACTCATCATGGGGATATTCAGTGAGATTTTCTGGGTCAGCTTCGTTGACAGGTCAATCATGTTTGGGGTTACTTCTGAGTAGGACGGGACTAAGAGCACGTCGTCAAATGTAATTCCTTCACCAATAATTGCAGCCATGTTTCGTATCCTCTCTTTCTTCGGGTGCGTACCGATTCGTATGATTTCTAGTATTTTGCTGTAATTTTATCAATTCTACAATATGGGTATGGAAAAGTCAATGGAGACTTGATTTTTTTTCAAAAATGATGTAGTGAAAAAGGGTGCTGCTGCGTTTATTAAACAGAAGCAGCAGGGCAGGTGTGGGTTTTTACACAGAATAAAGAAGAAAAAAGCATGCGGCGGCTGCGGAATGAAAAGACGGGAGAATGGCTGAATGAGGAAAGATATGAAAGAAGATGACTGGAAAGAACTGGTGACACAGATGCAGGAAACACAGCTGGATGCCCTGCCGCAGAGGGAAGTGCTGAAAGAGTCCTATACGCTGTCAGACTCCTTTTCGGACAGGATGGACGGGCTTTTAAAGCGGATGCGGCGCAAAAGGCTGTATGCAAAAGCACGTTCCTGTGCCCTTGGGGCGGCAGCTGCCGGCGTGCTTTTTGTTTCCATCTTTTATCCGCGCGGGATAACAGAAGCTGGCAGGAGGGTGATGACGTGGCTGGAGGATTTTGCGGAATTTAAGTTTCAGGAAGAAACCAGTCTTAACAGCGTTCCTGAGTATATGTTGTCTTATGTACCGGATGGATTTGAGCTGCAAGTGGATGAATATTATGAAACGTCAGGAATACTGGCATATTTTAATGAGAATAACAGGCTGTGTTTTGATTATGTTCTTGCGGATGCGGAAATAAGCCTTAATAATGAAGGTGTAGATTTTTCTATTTTAAAAACAGGGGATAACAGGGAGATATATTATTTTGAAGCAACGGATGGATTTTCCGATAACTGCATGATGTGGCTGTCAGAGGATGAGCAGATTGTATTTACGATTACCAGTATGCTGCCAAAGGAAGAAATGCTGAAAATTCGGGAGGGTGTTGCACAAAAATGACGCAGGAACTCAAAATAAAAATAAAAAAATAATTTTTTTTGTAAAATTATGTAGTGAAAAAACGATGTCGTGCGTTTATTAAATAGATGCATGTAAATGGCATTTAATTTTTAAGGAAGGAGGGAGACGAAAATGCAGAAAATGCGTTTGGCGGCCGTAGGACTTCTGTCTGGTTTTTTTATCCTTATGTCAGGGAATGCGCAGACTGTACTTGCACAGCCGGTTTTGGAAGTGTCTCTTTTGTCAGATAATATTTCCAGCCAAAAGCTTTCTCTTGATTTTTCTGATAATCAGGCAAGATGCACAGTCATGATTGCTGGGAAAGCAGGAACAAGGAAAATAACTGGCACTTTAAAGCTGTATGATGAAACAGAAGCAGGAACTGTAAATATATGGACTGCCAGTAAAGAAGGAAGCATATATAATGTGATGAAAACGGCAGCAGTTAAATCAGGGCACAGATACAGGCTTTCATTTTCCGGCAGTGTGTACGATGCAGATAATAAGGAAGAAAAGGTCAGCATTTCAACAGTGAAAACAAATTAATGTAATTATGCAGTATGCCGCAATGGCATCGGAAAAGGAGGAAGCGAATTATGAAGAAGAAAATTGTCAGTGCGATGCTCTGTTTTATGCTTGCTGGCAGCACATGTGCATCCGCAGCAGAAATAGGGCCGGGACTGGGTAATGCAGAAAAAAACGTGCTCCCGCAGCTTGAACAGGAAAACAGGGATGAAGGCCCGGACTGGTATTTGGACGATGATGACGAGCCGGAAGTGATTTTGGACGATGGTGAGGTATATCCGCAGACGGAGGAGGATTATGCGCAGCAGTTTGTAGAAACTTACGGGCCAATTTACGACGAGGCAGCGCGGATTCCGTCCATTCCGTCGAAGATAAACGGTGAAACCGTCTATTTTGAATATGATGATATCGGGGACTGTGTCCGGTCTGTCAGAGGGGATGAATACATAAGACGTGAGTTCGGACAGGATTTTTGCTGGGGGAAACAGGTTATAAAGCAGGAAAGAAACGGTGTTGAACTTTCATTCACGTTTAGTGAATATGAGGCTTGTGACGGAATCTGGTACAATGGGGAGTATTACCGTCTGGTTTCGGATGGATGCGGCAGTGTGGCGGGAATTGAAAATAATGCCCGTGAGCTTGTTGCAAAATACGAGTACGATGAGAATAAAAACTGCAGGGTTTTTGGAAGGGACGAAAACGGGGAATGGACAGAAGATATCAAAGACCCGGCGTTTATCGGATTTCAGAATCCATACCGCTGGTGCTGGGGATATTATGATTCTCTGACAGGGTATTATTTAGATAGCGGAATTGGCTTTTCGGATGTGGAGACAGGAGAACGTTTTGAAGATAAATCTATTCTTGCACAAATTGATATTACAGATGATGCCACAGCCAGAACTACAAAGTCAGATATTGACAAAGAAGTCAGCAGTTTAATGAATGATTCTTCACATGGAAAGGAAATTAAGTATAGTGCTGAATGGTATTCTTCATTAAGCAAAAAGGAACTGTTATCCCGCCTGATTTATGCAGAGTGCATGATAGAAGGAGACCAAAAGGCTGTTACCTGGGAGCTGATGAACCGGAAAGCAGCAAACTGGTCCGGATTTTACGGTTCTGGAAGAACCAATACATTAAAAAATATTGCAACAGCGAAATCGCAATATAGCTGCATTGTTTCTGGAGAAGACGTATCAATACATGCAAGGAATCCTGCTAAAAATAGTCCTTTATGGAAATCAGCAACATGGTATGCATGTGCCTTAAGTGCAGAGCCTTCCAGAAGCAGGCTCGGTTCGCTTGTTTCAAAGCCAAGAGGATTTGATAAACAGTGCAATCATGTGGGGATGGTGAGTCGCAATTTGTTTAGCGGGTCAGGCACAAGCTTCAAATATAGCGGCATGTCCTTATGCAATGTAATGCTGGTTGGAGTAGATACTAATATTACATCCGCACAGACGCTGAAATCTTATTATACGAATTATAAAAATCAAAATGTCTTTTTTAATTTGTCGGCCGATTATCCTTCAAAGTATGATTTTGTCTGATTAAGAAAAAAATAATTGAGACTGAAAATCCTGACGCAGGCAGCTGTCTGGGTGTTTTACCCAGACAGCTGCAGGAAAGATGGGGAGAGATGTTATTCTGGCTAAAAGCAGGAGATGGGAAACCGGGTGTCCCATTTCAGCAGATTTATGAAGAAAATTACAAACAGATGTACCATGTGGCATTTGGAATCCTCAAAAGCCCCGCGGAAGCAGAAAACGCTGTCCAGGAGGCTTTTTTTAGCATTGCCAGAAATTACAGAACCTATTCCGGCATTTGTGGAAGGAAGCTGACGGCTTTGTGCATTACGATTGTGAGAAATAAATGCATTGACGAGATAAGAAGGCAGGAGCATTTTGACGGGAAAGACCCGGAAGAACTGGTGCTGTGCAGCATGGATGCAGATATACAGCCGGAAGCGCATATGCAGCGCAGGGAACAAAAGGAGCTGCTGCAGAGGGTGATGTCCCGCCTGCCGGAAACTCTGTATACGGTACTGGTCCTGAAATACTATCAGGAATTCAGCATCCGTGAGATTGCAAAGCAGCTGGAGCTTTCTGAAAAAACGGTTGAAATGAGGCTGTATCGTGCAAAGAAAAAGATGAGAGAGCTGCTGGAGCAGGAAGGTTACGAGAGAGACTGACAGGGTGTGCTTTTTTTTGGCCAGCATTTCAGCAGTGAAAATGAATAAATCTGAAGGAGAACGTTTTGAAGATAAGTCCATTCTTGCACAGATTGATATTCTTTTGGAAAGCGGGAAATAAACCATGCAGGAAAAACAAATGGATGCAGGATGCCCAAACGGCATTGGAAAAGGCAGATGATGCTGTTATGATGCCCTGACAGTATATAATCTGGTTAACAGAACTGGCTTTTCAGCATGCAAAAAGACGGATAAGAGTGTTTATTGGATGAGAATAAATGTTTGTGAAAGCAGGTATGGCAGCAGATTTATTGCCTGCAGAAACTGATAAATGTTTGGACAGTCTGGAGGGCAGCCATGTTTATGAAAAAAATGAAACCATTGCTTGCTGTATGCAGTCTGTTGTTTGGTATAGCAGCATGCCAAAAAGATACGCAGGTGGAAACCGGAAAGAAAACAGGACAGGAACAGCCAGCAGAGCACAGGGCAGAAACAGATTTGCCGGATAATACAGACAGCCCGGATGACGGGCGGGCAGGGACATTGGAAGATTATATTGAAATTGCAGCGGGCGGCTGTAAGGTGGGTCAGGAAAGAGAAGATATCCGGCAAAAGAATATTTTTAACACAGGGACAATTATATACCGGGCAGACCGGGTCAGGCTGACAAAGCAGCAGGGAGACTGGACAGACTTGTCAGGGCCGCAGCCGGAACTGGATGAAAACGGCAGGATAACAGACGGGCGGACATATGTAGTAGTGGATGTCGCAGTCAGGCAGGAAGGGGAATTTGATTTCTGGTGGAATATTTTCAGGCTGTCATATTTTACGGAAGATGAACTGCGGATTGGGCCAGGGGAACTGGTGTCCGCCAGCATACTGACACCTGATTCAGAAAAGAATAAAGATATGTATCAGTACAGCCTGCCAGAGGGAGAAACGATAGAGACATCCCTGGTGTTTGTAGCAGAAGACAGCGAACTGGAAGAAGCCGGAAGGCATTTTCTGCTGGGTTTTAATCCAACAGGTGCAAATATAGAGCATGTAGAACCGGAGGATTACAGCATGGTATTTTTGGAATCCCTGGAATATGAGAACCGTAAACAGGCTTTTGAATCATCATTTTAAGAGCGTCGAAACCAGGGAGATGCTTCATCAGCCGGAAAGCTTCACGGCTGGGATTTTAAACGGAAAAAGGAGGGCCTTCATCATGAACAGGATTTTTGGCAATGAATGCAGGCGGATGTTTCGCGCAATGGAATGCAGGGCGGCCCTGTGCCTTGGATGCGGGATTGCTTTCTGGCATTTCTGGCAGAATGTGTACCAGGTGGAAATGATGGGGCATGGCCTGCCGGAGAGCCTGTATGCCAGCTGGATAGGAGCAGGCTCCCATGCCATGCAGTCATACTGGTACTATCTGATTCTCCCGCTTCTTGCCGTGATGCCGTATGGCGGGGCGTTTTATGACGACCTGCATTCCGGGTATGCCAGAAGCCTGCTTTTGCGGTGCAGCAGGAAAACGTATTTCCGGGCGAGGGGCATGGCGGTCTTTTTTTCGGGCGGATTTTCTGTTACAGTTCCTTTGCTGCTGAATTTTCTTCTGACAGCGGCGCAGCGCCCGGCAGCAGGGCCGTTTCCTTATATCGGCATCGGGCCGGTATCTTACTGTGTCGGAGCGGATTTTTATTATGCGCATCCGCTGATTTATACAGGCATTTATCTGATGTTTGATTTTGCAGCTGGCGGAATCCTTGCGCTGAGTGCGGCACTGCTTGGATATGTGGTGAATTACCGGGCGGCTGCGCTTTTGATACCATATGGAATTTATTACCTGCTGTTCAGTCTCGGAAATATACTGGACACGATTGTATATTCGCCAAATTATTTTCTGATACCGGGAATGGGAATCCGGAAAATGGATTCTATATTCCTGACAGTCGCCACAGCCGTGGCTGTTACGGCCTTATACTGGCACAAAGGGGTGCGGTATGAAGCGTAGTGTGGGACTGTTTCTGCTTCTGGCTTATGAGGCAGCAGGGCTTATCCTTTATCTGCAGGCTTTGTATCGGAAGGGCCCGCCGTTTACGCTGTCCGTTTATACAAAAGCAGACCTTCTGGTGGATATGGCAGTGCCATACAGCTACAGCCTGTTTTTGCTGGTTCCTGCTGCGGCTGGGTGCATCGTTTTGCTGCACCGGCATCCTGCTGCGGCAGAAATGCTGCTGTATGGAACAAGGAGAAAGCTGTTTTTCTGGCAGTCTGCCAGTATGCTGGCCTGGAATGGCATGATTACAGCGGTTTATCTTGCAGCCGTGCATGGAATGGGAATGTTCTGGGGGAAGGAGAACATCAACTGGGAAAGCCCGCGCAGTTATTTTGCGCTTATTATGAAGGCGGTTGTGCCGCAGGTATTTCTGGCACAGCTGGCAGTCCTGTTTCTGCGGAACATGATTTTTATGCTTGCTGTCATGATATGCTGGTGGGGTTTTTCCAATGTGCTGTATGGCGTCGCCGCCGTTTCCGGAATCTGTTTTGTGGAATCCAGGACGGCTGCGTTTGGGCTTGTTTTAAGAAATGTATCGGCAGATTATGGATTCTGGGTTTTTGAAAGAAATAAAATCCGGTTCCTGCTGGCATCGGTGTTTCTGGTGGCAGCTCTTTTGGCTGTTTTGGTGAAGCTTGTAAAAGAAAAGGAATTTTAGCAGGTGCTCAGGAGGGGAGAGAATGAGAAGGCTCGTGATGTATGACTGGAAAAACGGCGTGCTGCGTGCCTGGCCGCGCTATCTTTTGTCTGGCATCCTGATGGTGCTTCTTTGCATGGCACAGATGCGGCAGGCGCGGGAAGGCGTGAAAACCGGCCTGTACAGTGGCCCTTCTTTTGGAAATTACCTGGCGGTGTGGCTGAAAGGAATGCGGGAGCCGCAGGGGATTGCTAAAATCAGGCACTTAAAGCTGCCTGCAGAATGGCTTGCGCTTCAGCTTGGACATGCTTTTGTGCTGGCAGGATATGCCCGTGCGGATTTGGACAGAAATGGCCGCAGCCTGGTGCTGAGGGCCGCAGGCAGAACCGCATGGTGGGATGCCAAATGCATATGGGCAGCCATGGGAACAGCTGTTTATTATCTGATGTTTTATGGGATTGTGGCTGCGGCGTCTTATCTGAGCGGCGTGACTGGTGCGGGCGGCAGCATGTCTGTGATACCGGCATCCCGGATATGGGTATCTGATTTTGCGTGTCCGGGACATCTTGTGGCTGTCCTGTCTGTTTTTGTTTTTCTGCCGCTTACCGGCCTGTGTGCAGGGCTGTTTCAGGTGCTGGCAGAGATTGCCGGCTCCCCGCTGACGGCCCTTGCCGGGATTTGCGGTTATCAGTTTGCTGTTTTGTACTGGAACCGTCCGTTTCTTTTGGGAAATTATGCCATGCTGTGCCGCCTGGAAGGGCTGGCCGGTTCTGAAACGCAGCTTGTATCAGGCGGCATCTGCCTTTGCCTGATACTGGCAGGGGGTGCTTATGCAGCAGGGCGGCTTGTGGCAAAAAGAATGGAATTTTAGGAGAATGCATATGTATTTGGAAATGGACCAGGTAACGAAGATTATCAAAGGCAGCCTGATTCTGGATAAAATTACGCTGCATCTGGAAAAGGGGCATATTTACGGCTTGCAGGGGAAAAACGGCAGCGGGAAGACCATGATTTTAAAGGCGGCCTGCGGCCTGATTTTTCCGACACAGGGAACGGTTGCCGTGGATGGGGAAATACTCGGGCAAAAGAGGGATTTTCCCAAAAGCGTGGGCGCGCTGATTGAAAACCCCGGCTTTATCGGAAGCTATACAGCATTCGAAAACCTGAAAGTGCTTGCGGATATCCGGCGCAGCATTTCCGATGATAAAATCCGCCAGACGCTGCAGGAATGCGGCCTGGGTGATACCGGAAAAAAGAAATACCGGCGTTTTTCACTTGGAATGAAGCAGAAGCTTGGAATCGCGGCAGCGCTTATGGAGGAGCCGGAAATGATTCTGCTGGACGAACCGGCCAATGCACTGGATGAACAGAGTGTCATCCAGCTTGGGGACATGCTGAGAAAACGCAGGGAGAACGGGGCGCTGATTGTTCTTGCATCGCATGATAAGGAAGAACTGGCCGCACTGGCGGATGAAATATTTGCAGTTGAGAACGGGCGTATTATCCGAAGCTTCTGCCCGGGAAAAGAGGAGGCAGGATGAAGGTTATAAAATGGACGTTTTGCATATGCCTGCTGGCTGCCTGCGGGCTGCTGTGCCAAAGCATTGCGGCGGTCAACCGGGAATATCCAAAGCTTCCAGCCAGGCAGGTTTCATTTGGCGAAAGCGGGGAACTGCAGGAAGGCGTGACGATGCGTGTGGAAGCTGTACGCTGGCGCACGATGGACGAGGCCAGGGCTGCTTACGGGCAGGAATTTGCGGGCCAGATGGAAGAAGGGGATATTTACCGGATAGTCGAAGCAGAAGTCGGGCTGGAAAATAAATCCGGGCAGGAGCAGAACATTGTGCTGTATGATATTTATCTGGAAAAAGGCGCATACTGCCAGGGAATTGCACCGGAAGTATTCGGCTGCGCCAACAGCAGCCCGCAGATGATTTTTACGCTGAAGGGTCATGAAAAGCGCAGGGCAGTCTTAGGGTATGTCCTGTATGAATTCCAGTTCCAGAAAAAGCAGTGGGAAAAAATAGAGCAGCTGGGCTTTTGCCTGGCAGATACAAAATATCCGGTCAAGACGGAGTGGAGCATGGCAGGCGGCATCCCGTGACTGGCATTTATGTGCATGCCTGACCGCTTGGAGAATATGGATATCTTGTAAAGAAATTTCTTTACAGCGTATATGCTGGATGGTAAAATAAATAAAAAAGGAGTAATGCATGTATGGCCCAGACAATGGTAAATTTCCGCATGGATGAAGATGTCAAACGAAAAATGGAATCTGCATGTAAGGATATGGGAATGTCCCTTAGCACAGCTTTCAATATTTTTGCGGTAAAGGTTGGGAATGAACGGAGAATCCCTTTTGAGGTTGCGGCAGACCCGTTTTACGATGAGAACAATATAAAGTATCTTGAAAAAAAAGCAGAGGCTTATAAAACAGGGCGTTTAAAGCTGGCTGAACATGAACTGATAGAAAAATGATAAACAATAGATAAATAATAGATAGCACACGGAATGGCTTTCTGCTGTTACAAATCAAAGGGGCTGCCGCACTAAGCAAAATATATACAAGATATAGTTAGAAGAATGATTTATACCAGCTATATCCTGTATCATTTTTCTTAATGCGACAGCCCCCATTGATTTTCGCAGCTGCTCCATCTTTAGTATTCCTATCTGATTTTTGCCTGTTCCATTCGGCTTGCTGCTGGCAGCAGCTGCTATCGGATATTCCTCCTGATTTTTGTGCAAAATAACAAACCGCGCCAAACGTTTTCCTGTCCCCTGATTTATGCCAGAATCATTCTGCTTAACGGACTGCCCGGCGGCACAATCGGAAATACATTTTCCTCTGGAGCAATCAGAAATTCAATAACAAAAGGCACACCGCACGCATGTTTTGCTTCCAGCAATGCCGGGCGTATTTCTTCTTTTCGTTTCACACGGACTGCTTTTGCCCCATAGCTTTCAGCCAGCCGGATAAAATCAGGAATATATTCCGGGCAGCGGCCTGAGGGTGCATTGCAGTCCTCCCGGCAGCTTTTCCTGCGTCTCAGGCAGGTACCGGAATACCGTTTCTGGTAAAACATCTCCTGCCACTGGCGCACATTTCCGAGATATCCGTTATTCAGAATACAGATAATAACCGGCAGCTCATATACAGCTGCCACAGCCAGTTCCTGAAAACTCATCTGAATACCGCCGTCCCCGCAGATAGCAATGACAGCCTTATCCGGGTTTCCAAGCTTCGCACCGATTGCCGCCGGAAGGCCATATCCCATGGTTCCAAAGCCGCCCGGGATAAGCAGCTGCTTTTGTGCTGTCACTTCTAAAAACTGCGCCGCCCATAACTGATTCTGCCCCACATCCGCTGTAATGACGGCATTGTCAAAAATTTGGTTCATCTCCTGGATAATATGCAGCGGGGTTACCTGCGTTTCGGTATTCCGGGAAAGCATGAGAGGATGCTCTTTCTTCCAAAAATCCACCTGTTCCTGCCATTCTGCAAAATGGTATTCCGGGATTTTTTGCAGCAATTCCTGAATCGCATTTCTGGCATCCATAATAACCGGTATGTCAGCCGTAACGTTTTTTGAAATGGAAGCCGGTTCTATATCTATATGAATGACTGCGGCATTTTGGGCAAAATCACTGGTTCTGCCGGTAATCCGGTCATTGAAACGCACCCCTATCGCAAAGAGCACATCACATCCGCTGACTGCCATATTGGCAGCATAGCTTCCGTGAATCCCCAGGTTTCCGGCATATAACGGATGTGCAGATGGCACTGCTCCTTTTCCCATCATTGTCGTAACGACAGGTATTCCTGTTTTTTCCGCAAGCAGGGTCATTTCCTGGCTGGCATGAGCGATGCGGACACCCCCGCCAGCAAGAAATACCGGACGCCTGGCATGCCTGAGGCATTCCATTGATTTTTGCAGCTGCTTCATTTGTATGTTCCTGTCCGGCCTGCAGCTGTTCCATTCGTCCTGCTGCGGGTAGCAGCTGCTTCCGGGTGACTGCTGGATGTCTTTGGGCAAATCAACGACAGCCACACCCGGCTTTCCCGAACGTGCAGCCTGAAATGCCTTCCTGATTATCCTTCCCAAATCTTCCCTTCTGCGGACAGTAACGGCATATTTGCTGATGCTTTTTGTAATTGCAGCAATGTCTGCTTCCTGAAAAGCATCATGCCCTATCAGCGCGGATGGCACCTGTCCGGTAAAGCAGACCAGCGGCACACTGTCATAATTGGCCGTAGCAATCCCGGTCACCAGATTGGTTGCACCGGGCCCGCTTGTAACAAGGCAGACCCCTGTTTTTCCCGTAGAACGCGCATACCCGTCAGCTGCATGGATAAGCCCCTGCTCGTGCCTTGGCAGAATCATGCGGATTCCCTGCGCGTCATAAAGCGCATGAAATAAATCGACTGCCTGCCCGCCGGGATAGGCAAACAGCGTATCAACCTGTTCTTCTGCCAATGCTTTTACGAATAATTCTGCTCCTGTAATCTGCATATAGAAATCCTCCCTAATGATTGCGTGTGCTTGCTTGCATTATCTGCTGAAAAATACGGCACTGCCCAGTCACCGTGCCGTAACCTTACTGCCTGTGTCCGATGCCAGAAAGAAATATTTCCACTGACTGGCGGATATACTGCTCCTTACTGACTGGCGAAAGACGGCCGTCAAAGGAAGCCTTTAAAAAAGTGTAGCCGAATGTGCTTGAAAATACCGTCATGGCCAGACATTCCAAATCCATATCCGGCATCTTTCCCCGCTTTTTCATTTCCCTGAAATAATCCATCAAAGCGGATAAAAAGGCCTGCGGAACCTTCATCACAAGAGGGGCCGATTCCTCATACAGCTGGGGTGCCCGCAGTCCAATCGATAATTTTACAAAATCAGGCGTAATCCGGTTCATATATTCTGTCATAAACATTTCAAGGTCCGGGCCAAGCTCCCACCTGACATTTGCAAAAATATCCGGTGTCAGATTCCCGCGCCATTTTTCCTGTTCTATGCCGCTTAACACGATATCTTTTTTATTCTTAAATTTCCGAAACAGCGTGCATTCATTCACGCCTGCGAGCTTGGCTATGTCCTTCGTAGTCGTGACCGCATACCCCTTGTCCCTGACAAGAGTCATTGCTGCATCAATAATTTTCTGGCTGGTTTCATCCATGTTCAATTCCTCCATCCGGCATGCAAGTGAACACTTTCATTTTATACTGCCAGTGCTGTAATGTCAAGTACTTTTCATTGCAATTACAGCTGTATGACGCGGTTCCACCGGTGCCACAAAAAAAAGGAACGCAGGACTTCATCTGCCAGAAATGCCGCAAAGATTCCAGCCAGGCCAAATTCCAGCACGCACCCCAGCACCCAGGCAAGGCCCGTGCCAATTCCCCACATAGATATCACAGAAATTATTATTGGATAATGCACATCTCCGACAGCCCGCAGGGAATTTCCAAGAGTCAGGTTCACATTTTTGGCGAACACAGACACCGCATCCATGACCAATGCAAGATACGCCATTCGCAGAATGTCCTCATTATCTGTAAATATACCAAGCAGGCTTCTGCCGGACACGGCAAACAGAAATCCGAAAGCTGCAGCTGCCACCGTTCCTTTCCGAATGCATGACAGGGAAACCCGCTTCGCTTCTTTTCGTTCATCTGCCCCGGCATGCACGCCGACGATAATCCCCGCTGCCGCTGCTATCGAATTTGGAAGCAGTACCAGCATAAAAGAAAAATTCATCGCATATATTTTAGCCGTCAGCGCTTTTGTTCCCAAAAATCCGATAATCATCGTCACTGCCATCTGAGAGCATTTATAGGAGCAGGACTCCCCTGCTGCCGGAAAGCCCAGTCTTAAAATACTTTTCAAATCCGATTGCCCTGGTTTTCGTGCCAGCTTATCCTTATCTGTGATGAAAAACATTACAAAAACTGCCACAGCTGCAGCTGCATTTGCGCTCACCGTCACCAGGGCCACATCTTTCATCGTTCCCCACACATGCAGATACCCATTGACTGCCAGTATATCCCCAATGATATTCCAGATATTCGCAGCAATGGAAACTGCAGACGTAAATACAGCTTTTCCATAGCATCTGTATATCGAAGCAGTAATTACAGACAGCGCCTGGAAAAACAGTCCATAGCTCATGACTTCCAGATATTCAGATGCCATTTTTTGCAGGCTGCGTTCCATCTGCAGGAAAGATATGATTTCTTCGCAAAACAAATGTGTCACGAAAAAAGAAGCCAGTCCAAAGGCCGCCATCAGCCAGAATGCTGCCCCGCAGACAGACCTTTGCTTTTCATAATCGCCTGCCCCTACTGCCTGTGCCAGCACAATGGCAGTTCCTGCTGACACCACCCGGAATAAAAGCAGTACCATACCCAGAAGCTGGCTGACATATCCTGCCGCAGCTACAGCCTGTTCGGCATACCGGCCAAGCACATAAGTATCAGCAAACCCAAACAGCGTCTGAAACAAAGACTCCAACGCAATCGGAACGGCAAGAGCCCATATCTGATATCGATTCTCCCTTTTTTTCACCGTTATTTCTCCCCCGTATAACTGATTTTTTATTTTCAGTATACTGCCTGTTTCCGCTGCTTTCTATATTATTTTCGAACACGCTTATATGATTTTTTAATTTTCTGCAAATCTGCCAAAAAAGTGCACATGATTGCAGATTCAAAATACCCGTGTTATACTGTTTTTCAGGCACATGTTCCACAGGAGGAATTTTCTATGTTTCAGTTTACCGATTTTTTTCAGTCCAGTAACAGCCGGCATTCGATGTTTATGCCCCACTCTCTGGGAATGGAGGTCTGTCAGAAGGGCCATTCTTTTCAAGCCCGTTACCGGGACTATCATCTGATTCATTACGTTGTATCAGGACAGGGTACACTTGAGATAAACCAGTCCTGTTATAAAATCCAAAAGCATATGGCTTTCTTTATTCCCGCCGGCATAAAAGCAGGCTACGAGGCTGACAGAAATGTTCCGTGGAGTTATTGCTGGACAGGATTTTATGCCAGTCCGGATGATATCAGGCATATTGTGCCAGGCCATTCACAGGGCATGGTATATCCTGCCTTTGACACTTTGGAAATATGGAATATCATTCTCCATTTTTTCCAGCAGAAATCCTCCTTTCGCGACTATTCCGAGAAAGCGTTTTCCACTGGCCAATATCATTTGGAGATTAATTATGACCGTTCCCGCTCTTTTTCCATGTCCTCTGTTTTATACGAGATTTTTTCCCGGCTTCCGCTGCCGGAACCGTGTGAGCCGGCTCCCTCTGCAAATGCCAGCCATATCCGGGAATACCTGGATGACAATTACAGCAGGCCTGTGCAGATTTGTGAAATAGCACGGCTGTTCTCCATGCACCCTGCCTATCTGTCTGCCGTATTCCGAAAAGAATACCGGATTTCCCCCAAAGGATATCTTATCCAGAAGCGGATAGAATCGGCTGCCCAACTGCTTCATGCGACAGATTTATCCATCAAGCAGATTGCAGCTTGCGTCGGGTATGCGAACCAGCTGGAATTTACACAGCTTTTCAAAAAACATACCGGCAAATCACCGACTGCATACCGGCAGTCCATCCTGCCGGAAAACGCTGTGTATTACAAATGACCCGGCATCACGCAAAAAACACCATCACAGCGGCGCTGGCATCTTTCCCTGGCCAGAGCCGCTGTAATGGCATTTTGATTCCTGCTATTCAACTCTTATCGAAAATCCCTCAAATATTCCAGCCGGAACATCTTCGCCAAAATCATACTGTTCTGCCCGGTCTGCTTCAAATCCATAAACAAACACACTCTTTTTATCCGGGTCAACAATCCAGTATTCCCTGACTCCGGCTGTACAATACTGAATCATCTTCTTAATATAATCCCTGGGCCTGCTGCTTGGAGAAACGATTTCAATGACCCAGTCCGGCGCTCCATGACACCCTTTTTCATCCAGCCTGGAAATATCACAGATAACAGAGATGTCTGGTTCCAGATAATTTTTTTCACTGCCTTCATTCAAAAATACTGCAAACGGGGCTGCCAGTACCTGGCAGTCTCCATTCTGTTTTTTGATATAAGCTGCAATTTCGCTCGACAGCGCCATGCTGATTCTCTGATGTGTCCAGCCTGGCGGTGCCATATAATAAATTTCACCGTTCAAAAGCTCCGCACGGACACCTTCTGGAAGATTGTAAATATCATCGATGGTATAAATTTTATCTTCTGGTAATTTTTCCTTTACCGCATCATCCATTGCTATGTCCATCCTCACCCATCTGCAAGCACAAACCTGCGAATCACTTCCCCTACGGCACCTTCATTGTTGTCTTTCTCACACTGGTAATCCGCATACGCCTTCACTTCCAGATATGCATTCCTTGGAACCGCGCCTGTACCGGCTTCCTGCAGCATGGAAATATCATTTCTTTCATCCCCGGCTGCTACGGAATGTTCCACCGGAATGTCCAGATATTCACAGAGCGCCTTTACCGCAGACCCCTTCGAAATGCCGGCCGGACAGTATTCAAGATACTGCTCGCAGGAAAAAAAGCTGTTCAGGCATTCCCCGGCCCATCCGGCCTGCTCTTTTTCAAACTGCCGCAGCCTTTCATGGTCTGTCAGGCTGATAACAATCATTTTGGCCGGGGCATCCTTAAGATGCTCCAGCACATCTTTTGCAATCACCGGCACGAGTTTTGTATGGCCTGTATAAGCATCCAGCTCCGGTGTTCTCCTGCACGCCATGACCGCATCATCGCGGGTGCGGTCATATGTATGGATATAAAGCCCGGCCTTGTGTGCTTCAGCAAACATCCGCCTTACGACAGGAATCGGAACCGAATGGTATGCAATCACCTTCTGGCGGAAGGGGTCATAAAGCACCCCGCCATTATAAGCCGCTACATAGCACCCTTCCTTATCCAGTCCGAACATTTTGACAACCCCGAGCGCACTTGCCAGCGGCCGTCCGGTACAGGCGGTAAATATATGCCCCTGTGCCAGCATCTCGTCAATGGCTTCCCGCGTGCCAGGCTCAATGTCCTTGCTGTCATTTAATAACGTCGCATCCAAATCCGAAAACAGAATTTTTTGTTTTTTCGTCATATTTTTCTCCATCAGCCAACCGGCTCTGCCGGTACAAACACGCGGTCCTGGTAGGCTTTATCTTCCTTCGGCACCGCTTCCCCGGCTTCCCTGCAGAATATTTCCTGAGAGTTAATCAGCACTTTTCCGCGCTTGTCAATTTTTTCATAGGTACCGTCCTTTTGCAGGATATGTGCCTTCACATTGTCCTCAAATTCCACATCCAAAATATGCAGCACCTTCTTTTTCAGCTCCTCGTCGAGTACCGGGAATACAATTTCCACCCTGCGGTCAAGGTTTCGCGGCATCCAGTCCGCGCTGCCCATATAGACCTCTGCATGGCCGTCGTTGCAGAAATCAAAAATCCGGCTGTGCTCTAAGAAATTTCCGACAATGGAGCGTACCTCAATGTTCTCACTCACATCCTTAATTCCGGCACGCAGGCAGCAGATGCCGCGTATGAGCAGTTCTATTTTGACACCGGCCGTGGACGCTTCGTACAGCGCTTCTATCATTTCCTGGTCGCAGAGCGAATTCATCTTGGCACGGATATACGCCTGCCTGCCTTCCCTGGCATTTCTTGTCTCGCGGCGCACCAGCTTTAAGAACTTTTTGCGCAGCCAGATAGGCGCTACGGCAAGGCAGTTCCAGCTGAGCGGCTCGGAATATCCTGAAAGCATGTTAAATACAGCCGTCGCATCTTCGCCAATGGCTTCGGAACAGGTTAAAATACCGCAGTCTGTATACAGCTTTGCCGTCGAATCGTTGTAATTGCCGGTTCCAAGGTGCACGTAGCGGCGGATGCCTTCTTCTTCGCGGCGCACGACAAGCGCAATTTTGCTGTGCGTCTTCAAGCCGACAATGCCGTACAAGACATGGCAGCCGGCCTGCTCTAATTTTTTCGCCCAGACAATGTTATTTTCCTCATCAAAACGGGCCTTTAATTCTACCAGTACCGTAACCTGCTTGCCGTTTTCGGCTGCCTGTGCAAGCGATGCAATAATCGGGGAATTTCCGCTGACACGGTAAAGCGTCATTTTTATGGCCAGCACCTGTTCGTCACAGGCAGCCTGGCGGATTAATTCCATAACCGGCACAAAGCTCTGGTACGGATGGTGCAGCAGGATATCTCCTTTTTGTATCGCTTCAAAAATATTTTCTCCCGGCATAACTTCCGGCACAAGCTGCGGCTGGTATGATTCGCAGCGCAGATGGTCACATCCGGCAAGCCCGTACATTTTCATTAAAAATGTAAAATCTATCGGGCCATTGATATAAAAAATATCCTGCTTGTATTCAATATGCAGTTCTTCTTTTAAAAATCCAAGCAGCTTCTGGTCAATCCCTTCTTCGACCTCCAGACGGATAACCTCGCCCCATTTGCGCTTTTTAAGCTGTTTTTGGATTTCTTTGAGCAAATCCGGCGCTTCATCCTCGTCAATCGAAAAATCGGCATTGCGCATAATGCGGTACGGATAAGCGCATACGACTTTATAGTTGGAAAACAGCTTGTCGATATTTTTCTCAATGACCTGTTCTAACAGAATAAATACTTTTTCTTCCGGGTTTTTGGATGGCACCGGAACAAGCCTGGCCATGCCGCTTGGCACCTGGACGGTGGCAAATTCCGGCTTTGCTTTTTTATCCTTTTTCCCTTCTTTTTTATCTTCTTTTTTCTCTTTTTCTTTTTTCCCGTTTTCCTGCGCGGCAGCTTCTTCCAGCACACCGTCGTCTTCCGGTGCCCGTTCCCCGAACAGGCCGCCGCTTCCCTTGTGTTCAATAACGGCCGCAATGTTCAGCGATTTATTGCGGATTAACGGGAACGGCCTTCCTGCGTCCACGGCCATCGGCGTCAGCACCGGATAGACTTCTTTTTCAAAGTATTCATCCACAAAGGCTGCCTGTTCCTCCGTTAATTTTTCATAGGCATCAATAATGTATATCTGTTCCTGGTTTAACAGCGGCAGCAGCGAACGGTTATAGGTCGAGTACTGCAGGTTGACCAGCTCCCTGGTGTCCTGATTGACCAGCTCTAACTGCTTTGAAGCATCCATGCCTGCAATGTCAGCTTTTTTCACGCCTGCATGCAGCATGTCTTTTAAAGATGCAACCCGGACCATAAAAAATTCATCCAGGTTCGAGGACGCAATGCTGACAAATTTCAGCCGCTCTAACAGCGGAATCGTCTTGTCACGCGCTTCGTTTAATACCCTGCGGTTAAATTTAATCCAGCTTAACTCCCGGTTTTCAAAATATTCCGGTTTTCCATATGCAATTGTCTTTTCCATGAAATACTCCCTCTCCCTATAGATATACCCGTTTCTCTTTGATAACAGGCTTTAATCCGAAAATACCCTCAAACGAATCCGCTTTTGCAGCCAGCAGGCCTTTTTCCAGTGCAATGTCATTCATCGATTCAATCGTAATCACGAGCTGCTTGTTTTTGATAACGGCCTTTACGTTCTTAAATTTCTGCCTGTGGCTGCGGTCCATCGCGTTTGCTACCTTTAAAATCGCTGCCAGCTTTGCCACGACCATATAGCTGCGGCAGTCCATCCGGTCCGCCAGCTCCTCATACGGGTCTAACGGCGTGGAATTATAAAGCACTACGCTTGCCACCATTTCGCGTTCCAGATGCGTCAGGCCGATAATTTCCGTCGCCCGGATAATCTGATAGGCACAGATTGCACTGTTTGCAATGCTTATGTATTTTCCGCAGTCATGCAGGATAGCTGCGACCTTTAACAGCAGGCGTTCCCTTTTTCCCATGCCGTGTATTTTTTTCATCGCATCAAACAGCAGGGAAGCCATATCCGTCAGCGCATCAATATGCTGGGAATAGCTCATATACCGCATCGACATGTTTTTGGCAGCGGATAAAATATCTTCGTCAAAATCGTGCGTGCAATGGACAATTTTGTGAGACTGCGCATAATCATATGCAATCCCGTCGCTGGTGTCCACATCCGGAAACCAGATGGTCTGTGCATGCATGGCCTTCGTCAGCTTTGCATATAAAATCACAGACGGCAGCACCAGAATATCTTTTTCATTTGAAAGGTTTAACGCCTCGGAAATTTCCTCCACACTCTTTTTATCCAGCTTATTTAAAAAGCTGATAAACCGCTCTGCCTCGACCGTATTCATATCCTCGCCGTTTTTCGTAATTTTGCGCATAATCTCGGAAATATAATCGCCCATTAAAATCACGTTTTTAATCTTTTCATCCGGATGCATGTACTGCGCCAAAAAGACGGCCAGCTCTTTGTCGACCAGTTCTTCCAGCTGGTTTTCCAGATGCAGCACATTGTGCTCAATGCCGGAAAGCATTTCCATTAACCGCATCGTCCCGATGGCAAGATGCTGTGTCGTTACGACCCTTCCATTGATAAACAGCGTAATCTGCAGGCTGCCGCCGCCCACGTCAATCACTGCCGCGCTGTCTTTTGTCATTTTTTCAAATCCGTTTCTTGCCGCCACGCCTTTATACGTTAAAAACCTGCGCTCGGAATTGCTGAGTGTCGCGACATCCAGCCCGGTTTTTGTCTTAATCTGGTCTACAATAAAAAGCATGTTTTTTGCTTCGCCCACGACATTTCCTGCAAATGCGCGGTATTCCTTTGCCTTATACCCCTGCATGATTCCTGCAAAATCCGCCAGTATGGCACACAGTTCGTCTATCAGGTCCGGGCCGATTACGCCGGAATGAAAGGTGTCCCGGCCAAGCTCGAGCCTTGTGCGGATATGGTCAATCTCTCTGATTTTCTTTTTTCCCGATAATTCAAAAATTTTCAGGCTCACTTCATAGGAACCGATATAAATTGCTGCAAATGTTGTAATTGCCATATGCTCCTGTCTTCCTTTCGCACTTTTCTTAATAATTTCCGAGCACCCTTATATGTTCGCATTCTTCTGCCAGTCCGCGCAGCGCGTTTTTTACAGCGCTTTCGTTTAAATTTCCCTCAAAATCAATAAAAAAGCGGTACTGCCAGTTCATCCCTTCCCGGTCCTTTAACGGCCTGGACTGGATAAAATTCATATTCAGGTCATTGTAAATAATATGCGATAACGCATGGTATAAAGCACCGCTTTTATGCTTTGCTTCCAGACAGATACTCATCTTGCGTGCATGCTTTAAAAATATTTTCTGATTTGATACAATAATAAACCTGGTCGAATTTTCGCAGCTGGTCTGGATATCGCGCTCTAATATTTTCATTCCGTACAGCTGTGCCGTCAGCTCGCTGGCAATCGCCGCTTTGTTCTTCCTGCCGGATTCCTTTACCTTGCATGCGGCAGCAGCCGTATTGCTCTCCGTCGCACAGTCCCAGTCCTCGTGCTGCTGCAGGTAGCGGTCACACTGGGCAAGCGCCTGCGGATGCGAATATACGCTTGTAATATCCGCAAGCTGCGCATCCATAAGCCCGAGCAGGCAGTGGCGGATAGGGATAATCTGCTCGCCCACAATATAATTGTCATATTCCATTAACAAATCATAATTTTCTGCCACGACTCCCGCGGTCGAGTTTTCAATCGGGAGCACGGCATAGTCTGCGTTCCCGGACTGGATTGCTTCCATGGCTTCCCGCCAGCTTGCTACATGAAAGCTGTCCGTATCACTTCCAAAATAAGAAAGCATTGCAATATGCGCATAAGCGCCCCAGACGCCCTGAAATACAATCCGTTTTCCTTCGGCGTTTATTATTGGAACCTCTTTAAAATCATTCGGCACATCAATCCCATGCTCGGTTAAAAGCTGGTACTGCCGTTTGCGGCTGATAGACATCAGATGCTCGAACAGCTCGCGTACCCCGTTTTTCAAAAAGCTGCCCTGTACAAGCGAAGATACCTTTTCCAGCTTTTCCCGCTCCCGCACTTTGTCAAATACCTTTTTCCCGGTCTGTATTTTGTATTCGGCAACCTCCGCTGCCAGCTCCATGCGTTTCTGATACAGAGCTGTAATCTCACTGTCTGTCTCGTCAATCTGATTCCTGATTTCTAATAAGTCTTTCACGTTTCCCACCTGCATCTGTTATTTTCGATAACCCATTGAACTGTTGCGTATCCAGCCATTAGAAATCGCTTCGCGATAGGCCGGATACCTGCAGCCACTGCTTTTTCATGCGGTCAGCGCAGTAAATGCGCAGACCTGGCTGAACTGTTACTATCATAGTACTTTTGCATAAAAATTTCAAGTGCGGATGACATCTTCCGCTGCCGCCGCCCCTATGCAAAATCAAAAATAGACATCTGATTCGATTCCGGGATTTCCCCCAGAATCCCCAGTTCTCCCATTAAATCCGCCACCGACTTGCTGACCTTCGAACGCTGGCGGAAATCATCCTTGGATAAAAACGGCCCGTCCTTGACTGCCTCGACAACGCCGTCCGCGGCCTTTTCCCCCATGCCGTCAATGGCGCTTAATGCAGGCATCAGTTTCCCGTCCAGTATCTGGAAATGGCGTGCCTTGACAAGCGATAAGTCAATCGGGCAGAAATCAAATCCCCTGGCATACATTTCCTGCACGATTTTCATATCCTTGACCGTGTCCTGTTCTTTTTTGGTCAGTGTATCTTTGCGCCGCTCATAGTCACGCATAAAATGCTCCAGCTTTTCCCGCCCCTGGCACATCAGCTCATAATTGAACGATGTCGCGCGGATGGAAAAATACGCCGCATAATAAGCAAGCGGGTAAAATACCTTGCAGTAAGCAATGCGCCATGCCATCATAACATAAGCAGCCGCATGCGCTTTCGGGAACATATATTTGATTTTCTGGCAGGACCAGATATACCAGTCCGGCACATCATGCTCTTTCATGGCGGCTATCCATTCGTCTTTGAGTCCCTTGCCCTTGCGCACCGACTCCATAATCGTAAAAGAAAGCTCGCTTTCCAAGCCCATTCCGATTAAATAAATCATAATATCGTCACGCGTGCAGATGGCCGTGGAAATCGTTGCCTTGCCTTCCTCGATAAGCGTCTGCGCATTTCCAAGCCACACGTCCGTCCCGTGTGACAGGCCGGAAATACGCACCAGGTCTGAAAACGACTGCGGCTTTGTATCGATTAACATCTGGATAACAAACTCGGTGCCAAATTCCGGGATGCCGAGGGAGCCTACCGTGCAGCCCCCGATATCCTCCGGCCGGATTCCCAATGCATCCGTGCTTTTAAAAATCGACATGACTGCCGCATCGTCTAACGGGATTTCCGTTGCATGCAGCCCTGTCAGGTCTTCGAGCATCCGGATCATGGTCGGATCATCGTGTCCGAGTATATCGAGCTTTAACAGGTTGTGGTCAATCGAATGGTATTCAAAATGGGTGGTAATAATATCGGTAGACATATCGTTTGCCGGATGCTGGATTGGCGTAAAGGAATAGATTTCCTCGCCCATCGGCAGCACGACAATGCCGCCCGGATGCTGCCCGGTCGTCCGGCGTATGCCGACGCACCCCTGCACAATCCGGTTAATTTCACAGACCCTTTTATGAATGCTGCGCTCCTCGTAATACCGCTTGACATATCCAAACGCCGTTTTATCGGCAAGCGTTCCGATAGTACCGGCCCGGAACGTCTGTCCGGCCCCGAAAATTACTTCGGTATATTTATGCGCCTTGCTCTGGTAATCGCCGGAAAAATTCAGGTCAATATCCGGCTCTTTGTTGCCCTTAAATCCGAGGAACGTTTCAAACGGAATATCAAAGCCTGCCTTTACAAGCGGCTTCCCGCACACCGGGCAGACGCGGTCCGGCATATCACAGCCGGAGCGTCCGGCGTATGCTTTTACCTCATCCGAATCAAAATCGCTGAAATGGCAGCTTTCGCAGTAATAATGCGGGCTTAGCGGATTTACCTCTGTAATCCCGGCCATCGTGGCTACAAACGAAGAACCGACCGAGCCGCGCGAGCCTACCAGATAGCCGTCTTCTACCGATTTCCATACAAGCTTTTGCGCGATAATATACATCACGGCATACCCGTTTGAAATAATGGAATTTAACTCCCGCTCCAGCCGGCTGGATACAAGCTGTGGCAGGTTTTCGCCATACATTTCACGCGCTTTGTTATGGCAGATATCACGCAGCAGCTGGTCGGAATTGTCGATAACCGGCGGTGCCTTATCCGGGCGCACCGGGGAAATGCGTTCGCACATATCGCAGATGCGGTTTGGATTCGTTATCACGACTTCTTCTGCTTTCTGGCTGCCGAGATAAGAAAATTCTTCCAGCATTTCATCGGTGGTGTGCAGGAATAACGGTGCCTGCTCATCTGCATCCTTAAAACCGTGCCCTGCCATAATAATCCGGCGGTATTCGGCATCCTGCGGATTTAAAAAATGCACGTCACAGGTCGCCACGACCGGCTTGTGGAAATCCTCACCCAGCTTTACAATTCTGCGGTTAATCTCCTGCAGGTCTTCCTGTGTGCTGACCGGAAACCGTTCTTCCCGCAGCATAAACGCATTATTGCCGTTTGGCTGGATTTCCAGATAGTCATAAAAATTCACAAGCCTTGCAATTTCCGTCTGCGGCTTTCCAAGCAGCACGGCCTGGTAAAGCTCTCCTGCCTCACACGCAGAGCCGACAATGAGCCCTTCGCGGTAACGGGCCAGCTCGCTTTTTGGTATTCTCGGCCGCTTGCTGAAATATGCAAGATGCGACATGGACACCAGGCGGTATAAATTGACGCGCCCGTAATCATTGGTGGCAAGGATAATCGCATGATACGTCGGCATTTTCATAATCTGCTGCGGCGTTGCTTTTCCCTGTTCATTTAAGGCGTCCAGCCCTGTAATGCCCCGGTCATTTAACATATGGATAAATTTGATAAAAATCTGTGCCGTGCATTCCGCATCATCCACAGCCCGGTGGTGGTTCTGCAGGGAAATATGCAGCTCCTTTGCAACCGTGTCCAGCTTAAAGCGGTTTAAGCCCGGCAGCAGATATCTTGCCATCGCAACCGTGTCAGCTACGGTAAATGCACAGTCCAGTCCCAGGTCTGCGCAGTTTTTGCGGATAAATCCCATATCAAACTCCGCGTTGTGCGCAACCATGACGCAGCCTTTGCAAAACTCCATAAATTCAGGCAGAATCACGGCAATATCCGGCTCGTTTATTACCATGTCATCGCGGATTTTTGTCAGTTCTTCAATGGCAAACGGAATCGGCACCCTTGGATTGACAAATTTCGAAAAACGGCCTGTTATCTTTCCGCCCTCGACCTTTACCGCGCCGATTTCAATAATTTTATGTACATTCGGGCTCAGTCCCGTTGTTTCCAGGTCAAATACGACAAACGAGCCTGACAGCTCCTGTCCGTGCGGGTCTGTCACAATCTGCTTTAAATCGTCCACCAGATAAGCTTCCACGCCGTAAATCAGCTTGAAATCCGCTCCCTTTGGTACCGCATGGTTTGCAATCGGAAATGCCTGGATTGCCCCGTGGTCTGTAATGGCCAGTGCCTTGTGCCCCCACGAAACAGCCTGTCTGATAATATCCCCGACATCCGAAATGCCGTCCATGTCGCTCATTTTCGTATGGCAGTGCAGCTCCACGCGCTTTTTCGGGCTTGTGTCCATCCGGTGAACCGAAAAATCCGGGATTTTCTTAATGCCGGAAACAGAGCTTATCGTCAGCTCGCTGTCGAAGCGGTCAAACGCCGTCACGCCCCTGACTTTTAAAAACGCACCCTTTTTTACGCTGCCCTGCAGTTCTTCAAGATGCTCGTTTCTCGTAAAAATCTTCATGACAATCGAGTCCGTAAAGTCCGTAAGCGTTATAATCAGAATGCTTTTTTCACCGCTGCGCAGCTCCCTGGCATCGGCTTCAATGACCATGCCGCGGATTACGATTTCACCCATTTCCCCGGTTATCTGGTCAATCGGTACTGCTTCTTCCTCGAAATCCCTGCCATATACGACATCCGGGTTATCTGAGCGTTTCAGCGGATAATCGCCGCGGCCTCCTGCTTTTCCGGCCTGGAACCTTCCGGGTGCCTGCCGGCCGCCGGCTGCTTTGGACTGTACCTGTCCAGCTTTTACAGCTGCATCATTTCTGCCGGCCGCAGACCCACGCCGTTCTCCCTTTGCTCTATCAGCCGTCTGGCTGTTGCTGCCAGAAATATCCCCGGATGCCGCCGGACTGTCTGTATCACCAAAAGCTGGCGGACTTTCCGCTTCTTCCTTTGCTCCGCCTGACAGGACATTTCCGGAAACTCCCTTCAAAATCTGGCGGACCTCGCCTTCGAGCTGCAGGTCGCTTTCTTTCCTGCGGCTGCTTTCTTTTGGGGGCTCAAACACGGGCTCAATCGTGAGCATCAGGCCGCAGCGGTCGCGCATAACCTTATACAGAATTTCAAGCAGCTCATCCGCACGGTCCCTTGCCACAATGGATTCTTCCATATACAGCTTCATATGGTCTTTTGCATCAAACTCCATTCTGGCGCAGCGGAACAGATTGTAGATTAAAAGGCTGTACGCTTTCAGTTCTTCCAGAATGCTGTCCTTATAAATATCCATCAGCGTTTCCGGCGTATACTGGGCCGAAAGCTGGTAGCGCTCGATAATCCGCACGGCCAGCTCCTGCTGTGGAAACAGCTGGCTTTTGATATTGCGCTCCAGCTGGAAAATATTTTTTTTCTGAATCAGCCTTGTCCCGTTGATATATACGCGCAGCCTTGTCCGCTCCCTGTTGGAAACCACCCGCTGTACTTCCATGTCAGCGAGCAGCTGCTTCATTTCCCCGGTGACGTTCAGTACAGGAAATACTTCAAAAAAACGTTTTGGCATGTCTGCTGCTCATTCCTTTCGTCCCATGTCTTATTCTGCCAGCATGATTTTACACCTCTTTTTATAGCATGCAATTCCATATTTCAGGATATTTTCCACCCCGTCGTCTTTCAGGCCGTCTTCGTATCTGGTATGTACTATCTGCTTTAAGGCTTCCCTGCAGGCAGCATCCAGGTTTCCGTCCCCCGCATATTTCATTTCGATAATAATCCCCATGTCTCCGGTATCTGGTTCTGCAAGAATATCTGCATAGCCTTCCCCCATTTCACGGTTCGAAGAAATGCCCCAGCGGTCTTTAACTCCCAAAATTCCGACTAAAACACCATGATAAAAGTTTTCTTTCATTTCCTTTCTGACAGCTGTATCACGAATGCTGATGGTTTTTCTCAGATATTCTGTAAAAATTTTCTCTGCATTTTCTGCATCCCGGTTCTGCAGGGCGTCACAAAACCGGTTCAGGGTGTCTCCGTCTCCGCGGACGTTTTCTTTCAAAAGCTCCATAATCTGGGTCACAAAAATATCCCGGACTGCCAGATTGGGAATCGCCAGCTGCATTTTCTGGCCCTGTGCTTTTCCACGCTGTGTCAGATAGCCGGCAGTAAAGAGCAGGCTGAACATATTGTCCGTTGTCTGGTAAATCTCGGGATATGTGAGCTCCTGATGAATTTCCTTCGTAATAACCCCGCCCGATACCAGGCACTCAATTTCCCGTTTCACTGCAGCGTTTGCCGATTCCCGGATAAACCGCTTTACAACATCGCTGCTGCCTGTATTAATCCAGTAGTTTTCCGGCTGTGCATGCGGATTGCTCCGGATCCGGTCACAATGGTTCAGCACATCCCACGGACAATACACCTTTGCATTTCCGAACTGGTAACCGTCATACCATTGTTTCACCACATCAGAATGGCCTGGCACCTCATAATATTCCAAAAGCGAGCGCACTTCCTGGTCCGTAAAGCCAAAGTATTCATCAAAGCGTTCATCTGTAACAGACAGTACCTTCAGGTTGTTAAGTCCGGTAAAAATACTCTCCTTTGATATCCGAAGGCACCCTGTCAGAACTGCAAATTTTAAACTGCTGTTTGTTTTCAGCGCCTGTCCAAGCAGGCTTCGGATGAGGGAAAGCATCCTGGCATAATATCCGTTTGCGTGGGCTTTTGCCAGGGGAACATCGTACTCATCTATCAGCAGGATTACCTTTGTCCCATAGTGCTTTTCCAGCAATCCGCACAGCAGCTTCAGGCTGCTGGCAAGCATGCCTTCGTTCATGCTGTCATCCAGAATCCTCCGATAAGCTGCCTTATCATATTCTGTAAGCTTTTCGCTTTCCAAAAGAAAATAGGATTTTGCGGCAGCTTCGATTATAATCTGAACCGCCATCTGATATGCCGTCTCAAATGAATACGCATCCATTCCTTTCAGGGAAACAGCCACGACCGGATATCTGCCCATATACTGCTCACAGAGCACGGTCTCCTTTTCGATTTCCAGCCCGTCAAAAATACTTTTATCCCCGTTTAACGAAAAAAAGTGTTCCAGCATGCTCATGTTCAGCGATTTTCCAAACCTGCGCGGACGGGTAAACAGGTTTACCTCTCCCCAGTTATAAAGAAGTTCCCGGATAAATCCGGTTTTATCAATATAATAAAAATCATCCAGACGGAGCTTTTCAAAATTTTCAATTCCAATCGGAAGCTTTTTTTTCCGCATCCGCACTTCTCCCCTTTCATCAGGCGAAGGCCATCTTAACGCTCTTTCCAGTGCAGCAGTTCTTCACGCAGTGCAGCAAGCAGTTCTTCCTCTGGCAGCTTTTTTAAAATTTCGCCATGGCGGATTAAAAGCCCTTCCCCGCAGCCGCCTGCAATGCCGATATCTGCTTCTTTTGCCTCGCCCGGGCCATTGACCACGCATCCCATAACCGCTACCTTTATATCCAGCGGAATGTCTGCCACCATCTGTTCTACCTTATCTGCCAGACTGATTAAATCGATTTTTGTCCTGCCGCAGGTCGGGCAGGAAACGACCTCAATACCGCCCCGGCGCAGTCCGAGTGTTTTTAAAATCAGCTTTGCCGTCCGGATTTCTTCTGCCGGGTCGCCGGTCAGCGACACGCGGATGGTATCGCCGATTCCCTGATACAGAATCAGCCCGATGCCAACCGAGGATTTTACGCTTCCGCTTAATATCGTGCCAGCCTCAGTAATGCCGACATGCAGCGGATGCTGCGTCTGTCCGGAAATAAGCTCATGGGCACGCACGCACATCAGCACATCCGAAGACTTGATGCTGATAACCAGGTTATCATAGCCCATATCCTCAATCAGCTTCACCTGCCCGAGCGCGCTTTCTACAATCCCTTCAGCCGTCACGCCGTGATATTTTTCTATCAGCTCCTTTTCGAGGGAACCGCTGTTGACACCCACCCGGATTGGAATGCCACGTTCCTTCGCAGCATCCACTACCGCCTTTACCCGCTGCGCCGGGCCGATATTGCCTGGATTGATGCGGATTTTATCCGCCCCGTTTTCAATCGCTGCGACTGCAAGCCGGTAATCAAAATGAATATCTGCCACAACCGGAATCTGCACCTGCTTTTTAATTTCTGCCAGTGCCGCGGCAGCTTCCTTCGTCGGAACCGTGCAGCGGACAATCTCACACCCGGCTGCTTCCAGCTGTTTTATCTGTGTAACCGTTGCTTTTATATCTTCGGTCCTCGTATTCGTCATTGACTGAATCAGTACCGGATGGCCGCCGCCAATGACACGGGAGCCGATACGGACTGTTTTTGTAATTTTTCGATTCATCTCATATGCCCTCACATTACAATCTTACGGATATCGTTAAACATAATAACGACCATCAGCACCATCAAAAGCATCAGAAATACAAGGTTCACAGCCCCTTCCTTATTCGGGTCCATCCGCCTGCCGCGCAGTGCTTCCACAGCCAGGAAAACAATCCTGCCGCCATCCAGCGCCGGTATCGGCAGAAGGTTCATGACGCCCAGGTTTGCAGACAGCAGGATGCAGATATTGAGCATATTTAAAAATACCATAAATACCCCGTCTGATTTCACCTCCGTATACGTGTCTCCAATCGTCTTTACAATTCCTACAGGCCCGGACATGTCATTCATGCCCACGCGCCCCCGGACAAGCTGTCCCAGGCTTTCTACCGTAGAAGTAATCCAGTATTTGACTTCGTAAAACGTATACTGCAGCGTCTGTGCAAAATTCCCTTTGGTCCGTGCCGTCGTGCCATAAAATCCAAACAGGTACCGGCCGCTTTCTTCATCCAGCTTCGGCGTCAGAACCGTCTCATGCTTTTTCCCATTCCGCTTATACGTTACTTCCACCGCCTGGTTTGCGTGGAAATATGTATAAACAGATACTTCACGGTACAGATGAATCGGCTTATTTCCAAGCTTTACAATTTCGTCCCCGGCCTGCATCCCTGCTTCCTGTGCCGGATAGCCCGGTGTCACGTCTGTCAGCACCGGGCGGTCAAACCCCACGCTGGCAACCACAATCAGGGAAAATGCAAATGCCATAATAAAATTAAACAGCGGCCCGGCAAATACAATCGAAAACCGCTGCAGCACGGTTTTGTTGTTAAATCCCCGGTCATCCTCGCTGGCTTCATCCTCTCCTTCCATCATGCAGGCCCCGCCAAACGGCAGCAGCTTCAGGGAATATCTGGTCTCTCCTTTTGTAAAGCCGACAAGCGTAGGCCCGAGTCCGAGACAGAATTCATTGACCTTCACATCATTAAATTTTGCGAGCAGAAAATGCCCCAGTTCATGAAACAAAATAATCATGCTGAAAATAACGAGCGCTAAAATAATGTTCAATCTACCACCTGCTTTCTATCCATTCGCGCACAGCCTGCTCCGTGTCCAGTATTTCGTCCAGCGACGGGTTATCCCGGTACGGAATATGGCTCATGCATCCGCTGATTATCTGTGTAATATTCAGAAACGATATTTTCCTGTCCAGAAATTTCGCTGCCGCACATTCATTTGCGGCATTGTATATGACCGGCAGGTTTCCGCCGCGCGCTGCTGCTTCATATGCAAGCCGCAGCCCGTCAAACGTGTCCAGGTCGGGCTTTTCAAACGTAATGGAGCCAAGCTCAAAAAAGTCCAGGCGCCTGCCGGAAAGCGGCCTGCGCTGCGGGTAATACAGCGCATACTGGATTGGAAGCCGCATATCCGGCATCCCAAGCTGTGCCATAATGCTGCCGTCTTCAAATTCCACCATGGAATGGATGACAGACTGCGGCTGCACAACGACCTGTATCTGCTCGAGCGGCGTTCCAAACAGCCACCGTGCTTCCATAACTTCCAGCCCTTTATTGACCATAGTTGCAGAATCAATCGTAATTTTCTTTCCCATGCTCCAGTTCGGATGCTTCAGGGCATCTTCCACCTGAATATCCCGCAGCTGCTCTTTTGTCTTTCCGCGAAACGGCCCGCCGGACGCGGTAAGCAGGATTTTGGAAATCCGGTTTCCAGACTCCCCGTTTAACGCCTGGAAAATGGCGCTGTGCTCACTATCTACCGGAAGAATGGACACCCCGTGCTTTTTCGCAAGCGGCATAATCAGGTGCCCGGCCGTAACCAGCGTTTCTTTATTAGCCAGTGCAATATGCTTGCCTGCTTCAATCGCAGCCGCCGTCGGGCGCAGCCCAATCATGCCGACAATCGCCGTAACCAAAAGCTCCGATTCCGGCATGACGGCAGCTTCTATCAGCCCTTCCATGCCGGCTGTAACCCTGACTGGCAGGTCACGTACCTTCTGCCGCAGCTTTACAGCGTCTTTTTCATCCCAGACTGCCGCAAGCTCTGGCCCAAATTCCCGAATCTGCGCTTCGAGCAGCTCTATATTTCTGCCAGCTGCCAGTGCCCGGACGTTCAAATCCCCCTGTTCCCGGACAACTTCCAGCGTCTGTGTCCCAATGGAGCCTGTAGAGCCCAAAATTGCTATATTTTTCATATGTCTCCCTTTCCGAGTCCGATTATCAAGATATCAAGGCTGTCACGGCAGGCAGCCTATACCAGGTATTTCGCCATATAATATATGACCGGTGCCGTAAAAATCACGCTGTCAAACCGGTCCAAGATGCCGCCATGGCCTGGAATCAGCGTTCCGTAATCCTTGATTTCATAATTGCGCTTAATGGCAGAAGCCGCCAGGTCTCCAATCATCGAAATCACGCCGCCAATCGTGCTGATAGCTGCCAGCACAAGCACCTGCGTGCTGGCAATGCCCATCTGTCCTTTAAAAACCGTCCCGTAAAGCGCGGTCAGAAGAAACGTGCCGGCCAGTCCCCCGGCTGCGCCTTCCATGGATTTTTTTGGCGATAACAGCGGCGACATTTTGTGCTTTCCAAACTTCACGCCGACGCAGTAGGCACATGTATCACAGCCCCATGAGCAGAGGAAAATCAGCCATACAAGATAGGCGCCTTTTTCCATAACCCTTGTCTGGTAAATGCACGAAAGCATGACTGCCACATAAAACACGCCGAAAAATACAGCCATGACCTGCGACGCGTGGTATTTTGGATAAGACAGTACATAAACAGCCAGCAGCACAATCAAAAATCCAGTCACAAGCATCATTTTGTCCGGAATCCAGTTCCCATGCAAATCCAGGTAAAAAATAACAGCCGCCAGATATCCTGCTCCTGCCGCTGCCGTCCGCTCGATTTTAAAAATACGGTACAGCTCCAGCATTCCAATCAGCGAAATCACGCAGGATGCTGCAAGCAGAATCTCCCCGCCGGTTATAATCAGC
>CAJTSV010000030.1:0-2852 GCA_910579075.1 uncultured Eubacterium sp. | reverse complement strand
GGGCTGCCGCCACAAGCACAATCCCGCTTATAAGCCTTGTCTTAAACATGCCTCTCCTTTCATGGCCCGCCAGGCCCGCAGTTTTGTTCCGATAGCCTTTATATCCCGCCAAACCTGCGGTCTCTGTTATTATATGCTTCCACGGCCTTTTTTAATTCCGCTTCGTCAAAATCCGGCCACGGAACCGGGGTAAAATAAAATTCACTGTACGCAAGCTGCCAGAGCAGGTAATTGGAAAGCCGCTGCTCCCCGCTTGTGCGGATTAAAAGGTCCGGGTCCGGGATGCCGACCGTGTCCAGGTAAGACGATACCGTATCTTCGGTTACATCGTCCATCGAAAGCTTCCCTTCCTGCACGTCTTTGTGCATTTTTTTCACTGCCCGGATTATCTCGTCCCTGCTGCCGTAATTTAATGCAATCTGAAAATAAAACCCGTCATACTGGCTCGAAACCTGCTCGAGTTCACGTATCTGCTCCTGCAGCTTTGGAGCCAGGCGCGAAATATCGCCCAGCACGCGCACCCGCATATTATGTTTCTTTGCCGTTTTCAGGCAGGTTTTCATATAATTTCCAAGAAGCCGCATCAGCTCCTGGACTTCGGAATCCGGCCTTGTCCAGTTTTCGGTTGAAAAAGCATAGACCGTAAGATATTTAATTCCCATATGGCCCGCAATATCACATATTTTTTCCACATTTTTTGCGCCCATCGTATGCCCGTAATTGCGCGGCATGCCTTTGCTTTTGGCCCATCTTCCATTTCCATCTAAAATAATCGCAACATGCTGCGGTATTTTCATTCTTTTTTCCTTTCCAATAGCAAAAGGGAACATCGCCGCGGCTATGTTCCCCGATTATCGCTAAACAGTCATGATTTCCTTCGTTTTCTCCTCAACCGCCTTGTCGACTTCAGCAATATATTTGTCCGTCATCTTCTGGACACTGGTTTCTAACTCTTTTATCTCATCTTCTGAGATATCTTCTTTCTTGCCGAGCTTTTTAAATGCATCGTTGGCATCCCGGCGGATATTGCGGACAGCAACTTTTGCTGCTTCGCCCTTTTTCTTAATATCCTTTGCAAGCTCCTTACGCCGTTCCTCGGTCAGCTCCGGAAATACAAGGCGTATGGTTTTGCCGTCATTGGTCGGATTGATGCCCAGGTCGGAAGTTAAAATAGTCTTTTCAATTTCTTTTACCATGGCCGGCTCCCATGGCTGAATCTGAATCATCCGAGGCTCCGGCACACTGACATTGGCAGCCTGCTGAATCGGCGTAGGCGTGCCGTAATAATCCACGCGCAGCTTGTCTAATACATGCGGGTTGGCCCTTCCGGCACGGATGGCGCCATATTCCTCCTGCAGATTGCGCATGGTTTTGCGCATTTTATCGTCATACTGAACTAATCTGTCATCCATAACAGCCTCCTGTCCCCCTGTCGGTTCTTTGTTATATCTGTTATTATACCGTAATTTCTGTCCCATTGAAACTGCCGCTGATTGCCTTTACAATGCTGTCAGGCTCATTCAGGCTGAATACAAACATCGGCATTTTATGTTCCATACACATAATAGAGGCTGTCAGGTCGACAACCGCAAGTTTTTTTTCAATCACTTCTTCAATGGAAAGACTGTCATAACGGACAGCATCCGGATTCAGCTTCGGGTCGCTGTCGTACACGCCGTCTACCGCTTTTGCTAACAGCATGCCGTCTGCATCGATTTCAACCGCCCGCAGCACCGCAGCCGTATCTGTCGAAAAATACGGATGCCCGGTTCCGCCGGCAAAAAATACAGCCATATTGTGTGCAAAATATTTATTGGCACGGTCTTTTGAAAACAGCTTGGTAAAAGAGCCGCAGGCAAACGGGGTCAGGATATTTGTCCTGATTCCCTCAGAGCGGAAAATCTCAGACACGTAAATGCAGTTCATAACCGTAGCCAGCATTCCAATCTGGTCTGCCTTGGTACGGTCTATGGCATCGGATGTGCGTCCGCGCCAGAAATTGCCGCCGCCAATGACGATTCCGGTCTCAATGCCGCCGTCAATCAGCTGTTTTACCTGTTTTGCAACTCCCCGCACAACCGTTTCGTCAAATCCGGTTTTCTTATCTCCGGCAAGGGCTTCACCGCTTAATTTCAACAGAACTCTTTTCATATTTTATTTGCCTTTCTTATTTTCTCCAAACAGGCTGTCAACATCAATATCTGCATAGCACTGGGAACAGAAGCCTTCGATTACGGCACCGTTGTTAATCTGCACAGACCTGGATTTGATATTGCCGACAATTACCGCAGATGTGTCAACCACAACCGGGCCCTGTACATCGATATCCCCCTTTACCGCACCTGCAATGACTGCGGATGTTGCAGAAATATTTCCGACTACGACGGAACCAAGGCCGATTTTAACCGTGCCTGTGCTCATGATTTCACCTTCAATTTTTGCCGCATCAGAAAAAACCTCGGAAGATGAGCTGTTGCCCTTAATCGTCCCGGTCACTTCCAGCTTGCCGTTACACTGCACATTTCCCTCTACACGGCCGCTGATGCTGAAAGAACCTGTTGTAGACAGATTACCTTTAATCGTTGTTCCGGTTGTAATAATCGATACTTCATCTGTCACTTCTAATGCTTCTGCAGACAGGTCTTCATCCATAACTGCTGTTGTCTCCATCGTTAAATCATCGTTCATTGGTATTTCCTCCTTAATTGTTGTGCTTGGTTTCCTGTTTTCCTGATTCTGAAACGTATTTTTCATGGCTGGTTCCGGCTCCGGCTGCGTCACCGCCTGCTGCGGCTTTGGCTGCTGGCGCGGCTGCGGCTGTCTTTGCGGCTGCGGCTTTGCCTGCACCGGCT
>CAJTSV010000029.1:34093-36089 GCA_910579075.1 uncultured Eubacterium sp. | reverse complement strand
AATCCCATTCGCGAAGCGAATTTAAGATGGATTTGCGAAGGTTACTGGTCACAGAATGAACAGTAACTAAGAAAATGATTCCTGCTCTTACGAATGATACAGGCTGATGCATTCGTCAATGATGTTTTCAATAATCCTGACCTCGCTGGCTGTCAGCTTTCCCAGCTTTTCAGACAGCAGCAGGCTGTCCTTGTCAATAATATCCCCCGTCAGCAGGTAATCGGTACTGACCCCCAGTACTGCCGCAATCTTCATCAGGTTTTCCGGCCTCATGGCCCGCTTGCCGGATTCTGCATAGGAGACAAACTGCGTCGTCAGGTCACTCTGCTCTGCCAGTGCTTCCTGTGTCAGCCCGAGCTTCTTGCGGCGCTCCATAATCCTCTGTCCTACTTCATTTAAATACAGCTTTACATCCAACATAGTAATCACCATTTCCTTTCCATTTGTTAAAGTTTATCAACAGTTGCGAGGATTAATAATAGTTTATTGTTGATGCAATTCAACAAATGTCGTGATTTTCCGGTCATGCCAGCTGTTTTCATCTGCGGGCAGATATGTTACGATATATCTGAACAGGTTTCCCGCCCTGGAATGTGCGCCTGCCCTGCAAAAGCCTGTCACCCGGCCAGCTTTTTTCTATCATCAGAGCCTGAAATGTTATGGTGGACGTATCATAACAAAGGAGGTTTATGAATTATGAACAGACAAATGACAAAGACAGTGACAGAGCCAGAAAACTGCAGGAGACCTATAAGGGCATACCGGATTGAATTCGGGAGCGATGATTACCTGTATTCCGTTTCCTTCAAAGCCGCGGCTGCCGGATTACAGATTCACCGGATGCTGGATGCCGCACGCGGCAGGCTGTACAAAAATCTGCAGGAATCCGTCCAGTCCTGCCTGGAAGCAGGCTGCACGGAATATTCCGATTTTACTTCCAACGCAGCCCGCCTGGAACATGACACCGTAATGGCGTCCGCAGCCCGCCTGCTTCATGGCAGTTCGTGCGGCAGCATGGACCGGCTTGCCGGAGCCGATGAATACTACAGCATTATGGACCACCAGCGGCGGATGAATGAAAACTGCGGCGAAGGCTGCTATTATGCCGTGTCCCGGACCATTTCCGGGCAAAACGGCTTATCGGAATACCGCGTCATCGGCCAGACATTCCAGTACGATATCCGAAGCGGCAGGGAACAGTCTTTTTTTGCCATCCGCAAAAACGAAGGCAGCCGCCAGCTGCACACACTGGAACATGCAGCCGGATGCCCGGTACTTTCCCCGTTCGGCTGCGTGGACATGGCTGGGCTTCTGATGAATATCCGTTCCGTTACAACCAAAGAACAGGCCGCCAGAATTGCCAACCGCTAAACACCCTGAAAGGAAAATGCAAATGAAGTTATACGTGTTATATTTCAGCCCCTCGGGCGGTACAAAAAAAGTTTCCGGGCTTATCTGCTCCGCATGGGACTGCCAGAAGGAATATATCAGCCTGCCGGATATTCCGAAACGGATGCCCAAAACCGCCAGGCCGGCAGTATAAAAATCCTGCCGCCGCGCCCTGGCAGATTACACTTCTAATTTAGATACATCTGCCGTATTCAGCAGACCCGATGCAAAATACTGCCAGAAATTATACCGCTGAAACAATATTTTACATGCTTCCTGATTTCGGGGCGTGTCTTAAAATGCTTTCGCAAGACACGCTCCGGTGCGGCAGCCGTATTCCCATACACGTTCCGGAATCCAGCCAGAAACCCGTCTGTAATCCCCTGTAAATCCCTTAGTTACAAAAAAATAAATTATTACAGTTTGTATTGTTGACTTTTTTCAACAAAGAGGTATATACTTTGAATGCAGGCATGAAACGAATCCTGGCAGTGCTGTCCGTCATATCCTGTTCAGCAGCCGCCATATTAAGCCCCGCAGAACACGTACTGGCACAGGACTATACTGCCGGTACCAGTCCGGCAGACGCAGATATCAGCGGCCAGCA
>CAJTSV010000029.1:25338-34061 GCA_910579075.1 uncultured Eubacterium sp. | reverse complement strand
ATCCAGCCTGGCAGCTGCCAGTAAATGAAGCCATTTCCGGCGGACAGGAATCTGCAGACGGAAGCTATCCGGGACAGGCTTTGGACAGCAGCCAGCCCGAAGCAGAACCGGATGAAAGCACGGATGTACCGGATGAAGAAACGATAACGCTTACCGTCACAGCCAGCCTTGCAAAAGACGGAACATCTGCAAAAATCAGCTGGAAAAAAACGGGAACCGGGGAGGTTTCTTCCTATCTGGTACAGCGCAGCACCAGCCGGGACGGGAAGTATAAAACGATTGCACGCCTGGCGTCAGGAAAAAGCTATACCGACCAGACAGTCACAGGCGCAAAGCACTTCTATTACCGGATAGCCGCAAAAGCAGAAAGCGGGAAGCTGTATTACAGCAGGTCATACCCGTTCCAATGCCCGTTAGAACCGCTGCCGGGCGTGAAGCTGGTACGGTATTCAACGGATTCGGTTAAAGTGATGTGGGATAAGAGCAAAAACAAAAAAGCGGTCTGGTATAAGGTGTACTATGCAAAAAGCAAATCCGGCAGATACAGGCTGGCGGGCGTAACCCAAAATAACTGGTACCGTGTAAAAAAACTGAAAAACGGCCAGAATTATTATTTTGGCGTAAAAGCATGCACCGCAAAGAACGCATCCGGGTATGACAGCCAGCTTTCGAAGCCTGCAAAAATGAAGGCAAGGCCATACGAGCGCATGACGATTTTTGCAGGGGATTCCATTACTGCCGGGCTGACCGCCTACGGTGTCCTGGATGAAATCGCAATCGGCAGGAAAAAAAGTGTCGTGGCCGCAATCGGGTTAAATACGATTACCTTCCGTACCAGGAAAGCCTTTCACGGGAAATCCGCCACTGAAAGCATTGTGGCATCCAGGCCTTACCGGGTATACATCATGCTCGGCGACAACGATATCCATTTCCGGAACAAAAACGACCTGATTGACGGTTACCGGGAAATTGTGCGCGCCATCCAGGCAGGCACCCCGGACACCGACATTGTCATACTGGCCGCATCCCCTGTCACGGCAGCCGAAGTGTCAAGAAGGCGGGGATTTGCGCAGATTCCGGCCTACAATCAGGCGCTCTCGGCACTGGCAGCAGAAATGGGCGTGAAATATTACGACTGCACCGGTTTTTTAAAGGATTCCACCGGCTGGCTGAAAAGCGCTTATAATGCCGGAGACGGCGTGCACTGGAAGGCTGCGGCATACCACGAATATGCAAAACGCCTGACTGTATATGACAAGTCGCTGGATTAGCGGCTGACACTGCAAACTAATTCGATTGAGGAGAAAAATCATCATGAAAACAGAACTAAAACTTGAGAAAAAATGGCTGTACCGGATGCAGAAAGCAGCGTGCTGCCTGCTTGCGTTTGCCTGCTGCATGCTGGCACTGGGGCAGGCACCTGTGGCGGCAGCTGCAAAGGTAACTGCGAAATCCCTGTGCAAGGCAGCCCTGGATGCCACGGGCGGCAGCAGCCAGTTAAAATCCCAGAGCACCAATCCAGAAGACTGCCCGATTTTTACAGTTGCACAGTCCGAAAAAATATCTTCCATTGCGTACTTATGCGATGATAAGGAAATTTACAGCATCTGTGTCGCAAAAGCAGCCAAAAAATCCGATGCATCCGATTTACTCAAGAGCATAAAGGCGTACAAAAAGAACAACAGCAGCAGCGATTACCTGAGCGATTATTCAAAAACCGAACAAAGCGTGTTTCAAAACGCAGTATACGGGAAAAAAGGAGCGTATGTATGGTACATTGCCATGTCTCCCAAAAAAGATGTGAACAAAAAAGGGCAGGACGCACTGAAAAAGCAGCTCTGACAGAAAAGGGGAATCGAAGGATATGAAAAAGCCAGATGCAGGAAAATGGAAAGCCGTTATCCTGACAGCCATGCTTTTGCTGCTGCCTGCAGCGCAGGCGGATGCCGCAGGCATGCCTGAAAGCGGAATTCAGGACTATATACAAAACCCCGGGCAGGAAGCTGACAGCTTTGCCGGGCATACGGAAAACAATGAAACCGAAGCTGGCGGACACCAGGCGGAATATACCGACAGCCAGGGCATTATCTATCATCTGGACGGAAATGCCTGCTGCGTGTCCGGCTATACAGAAAACCTCCCGGACTCTGCCACAATCCCGGAGCAGCTGGTTACCGAAAACGGCATTTATTCCGTAAAAGGCATTCAGCAGCAGGCATTTACAGCATGCAGCCAGCTGAAAAAAATAGAAATCCCAAACAGTTTAACCGATATCGCCAAAGGCGTATTTTCCGAATGCCGGAATCTATCTTCCATATCGGTGATTCCAGCAGAATACCGCATACAGAAAAACGGAAAAACAGCCGTTGCAGATATCCGCATAAACAGCGTCCTGCTGGGGGAAGCAGAAAATGTGCGCCTGAAAATCCATAAAAGCCTGGCCGCAGAAGCAGCTGCACAAAAAGGAACCAGCCAGATTACCATTTCGATACGCGCAGACGGAAGCGGCACGCAGCAGGCTTCACCGGAGCAGGCAGTGTTTGATGCCGATGCAGCAAAAGTACTTTCCAAAAGCGGCAAAGCATTGAAAATAAAGCTTATCAGCACCAGCGGGGATGCATCTTATATCATGCTGGATAAAAACAGCCTGAAACAGGTACGCGGGAGCCTGAAGCTAAAGCTCCAAAAACAAAAAGCCGCCAGTGCATCCGGAGTTTTCCGGACAGACCTTCAAAAAGCCCTGAAAAAAAACGGAATTTCCGAAAAGAACGTCCTTATCTGCCAGACAGCGCTTGCAGGCATGAAAAACACAGGCACCGGCCTTGTACTTCCTGTAAATAAAGCCCTGCGTGAAAGCAGTGCTGTATATGTATACCGTTATTCCAAAAACAGGCGGGACTTTCTTACCGTTTTGTACCACCCGGCATCTGTCAGCAGCCAGGGAAACCTGAGGCTTTCCCTGAACAAAGGCGGCATTTACATCTTATCGGCAAAGCCGCTGCGCTACCTGTGCAGGAAGCTGGCAAATACAATGGTAACAGAATCCGGCAGCACATATTACATCGACAAAAACGGACAGGCCGTCTGCGGGTGGAAAAAGCTGGGCGAAAGCTATTACTATTTCGACCGGGAAACCGGAAAAATGGCATCCGGCCGCATAATAGACGGCATCCGGCTTGAGAAAAACGGACAGGCAGAAGGCTCCAGCGCAAATATCCAGAAAATCCAGACCATGATAAAAGCCCGCAGCATCGTATTGCAGGTTACAGACCCGCAGGATTCACTGGAAGAAAAGATGAAAAAGTGCTTTTTATGGGTCTTTCAGTTCCCTTACAGGCGCTACCGGAGACTGAACCCCATTTACCGGCAGGCGGGATGGGAAGTCACATTTGCAAATGACATCTTTGACCGGCATCAGGGCTGCTGCGTTTCCGAAGCCTCAGCAACTGCATTTTTATTCCACGAATGCGGCTGCAAAACCGTATATGTAGCTGCCGATACCGGCCACGCCTGGACCGAATATAACGGCAGGGTATACGACCCGCTGTTTGCAGAAGCACGCGGCTTTGACCGCTATTACAACCGGCCGTATGAAGGATATGGCATGTACGCCGTTGTAAAGCATAAAATCTGATTCATCCGAAACAGGGACCAGGCTGCAAAGCAGGTCATTTTCAAACACGCCCTGACATGCCTGGAAGTACGGAGGATAAAAAACATGGAAAGCACAAAGATGCGGAAAAACAAAAGAACGATTTTCAGACAGGCACTGCTGGCAGCGTTTATTTCTGTTTTAATAGCCGCAGACGCTGGCAGTATTGGCTGCCACAGATGCTGCTCTGCCAGCGTACTCCATAAATAATACAGAAACTGGCAATGCATTCGCTGTAACAGATGCTGCTCTGCCAGCGGGCAGTATTGAACATGCAGAAACTGCCAGTACATTCGCTGCAACGGACTCTGCAACGCCAGCTGGAAGCATAAATGATAAGGAAACAGCCGCTGGCAGATGGAAAGAGAAAAAACAGCAGTTTTTTTATTGTATAAAAGGCAGACGGGTAAAGGGAATTTATAAAATCGGCAAGAATTATTATTATTTTGATAAAAACGGCGTCCAGCGGACTGGCTGGCAGAAAATCGGAAACAACTATTATTTTTTCAGGATTGCAAACGGCAAAAAAGGTTATCAGTTAAGGTCTAAGACGGTAAACGGCATCCGGCTCGGGGCAAAAGGAAAAGCCCGGCTAACCGCAGACAGCCGCAAAAAGCTGGATGTTATGGTAACGGCAAACCAGATTCTGCAAAAAGCAGCAAAACCCGCAATGAAAAAGCCTGAAAAATTAAGAAAAGCATTTGATTACTTATTGAAACATTACCGCTACGCGGGCTCTCCTTCTTTTAAAAACAGCGCCCATTGGGAGCAGGACTATGCGCAGTTTATGTTCAGCAGGCATCATGGAAACTGTTATGCCTATGGTGCCGCATTTGCATTCCTCGCAAATGCAGCAGGGTACCAGGAATGCTATGCCGTCTCCAGCGGCGGGCATGGATGGGCAGAGGTCAGCGGAAAAATATACGACCCTTCGTGGTGCCTGACCGATACAAGATACAGCTATTTCGGCGTCAGCCCTGCATTAAGCGGGACTGGCGGACGGCCAAACTACAAAAGGGCCAGAAAATTTGCAGTCAGAATCTAAGTGCTCCAGTTCCGTTATGCCTGGAGCCTGTTTGAAAAATCATTTCCACAAACTGTGAAGCATAGCATGCCCCTTAGGGTACATCTCACGAAAAGCATTTTTCAAACACGTTCTAGTATAACGCATTCTATTTGCTTTTTCTATAGTTGTTTGTTACAATTTAGATAAAACTTGTAACAGTACGTGCTGTCCCGCCGTCCGCATTTGCCGTTTTGATGCTTTCATTCGTTAAAGTATATGTGCAAAATATCAGACTGGAGGAACCTGCCTTGATTCGCATACTAATTGCAGAAGACGAAAAACCCATTTCAAACCTCATCCGCCTGAGCCTGAAAAACGCCGGTTATTTCTGTGACTGTGCCTTTACCGGCACACAGGCTGCCGACATGATAGAAGATACCTGTTATGACCTGATTCTTCTGGATATCATGCTCCCGGATGTGGATGGATTTGAACTGATGGAATATATACGCCCGCTCGGAATCCCGGTCATTTTCATTACCGCCAGAAATTCCGTGACAGACAAAGTAAAAGGGCTGCGCATGGGCGCGGAAGATTATATTGTCAAGCCATTTGAAATTATTGAGCTGCTGGCACGCATCGATGTCGTGCTGCGGCGTTACCATAAAACAGAAGAAGTCATTACTGCCGCCGGGCTTGTCATCGATACGAAATCCCGCAAGGTCACGCGGGATGGAAGGCCGGTTGCGCTTACCCCCAAAGAGTACGAGCTGCTGCTTTTGTTTGTACAAAACCCGAATACCGCGCTGTACCGCGAAACGATTTACGAGCGCATCTGGGAAAAAGAATTTGTATACGGCAGCAAGACCGTAGACCTTCATATCCAGCGCCTGCGCCGCAAGACACATCTGGAAAAGGAACTGCTGGCAGTCAGCAAGGTCGGCTACCGCCTTGAGGTGAAAGAATGAAATTCCGCTTGAAAACAACCTGCTGCATGCTGGCCCTGATGGCTCTTTTGTACAGCGCCGGCGGCAGCACACTGATATCGGTTACGTTCCAGAATTCCCTGCTTCAGGAAAAAAGGGCTGCGAAGGAATCTTACCGTACCATATTAAACACGCTTCAGGTCGTCAACAGCCTGGATGACTGGAACGACGAAAAAGACATTTCCAAAACACTGGAACAGCTTTCAGCCCAGGATGCCTTCGGAGCCGCACTGCAGCTCCATTCCCAGACAGAAACGCTGTATTCCAAAGGAACCCTTGCCGCACACTTTGTGAACCTGACTGGACAGATTGACACAACACACCTCGCCTGCACGATTTTTTCAACGCCGGAGGCTTACTATTACCTGCAGCTTTCCGGTTCTTTTTATATTGAAAAAGACATTTATTACCTGGATGCCGCGTATGATATTTCTTCCATATATCAGGCAAGGCGCCAGCAGCAGGAAATTTACCAGAAAATTTTCCTGATACTGTCCGCAGCCTGTGCATGCTTTTCCTATGTCCTTGCCTTCTTTCTGACAAGGCCGCTGGCGTGCCTGTCAAAGGCTTCGCGCGAAATTGCCTGCGGCAACTACGATTACCGCAGCAGCATCCGAAGCAGCGACGAAGTCGGCGCGGTTTCCAGGGATTTTGACCTGATGGCTGACCATCTGCAGACAAGCATCCAGGAGCTGAAAGAAGCCATGGAACGCCAGAATCAGTTTATCGGGAATTTTACCCACGAACTGAAAACGCCGATGACATCCATTATCGGATATGCGGACCTGCTCCGAAGCCAGTCCCTGTCCAGGGAAGATGAAGCAGAGGCTGCCACATATATATTTTCAGAAGGAAAACGCCTGGAACGCCTGTCACTGAAGCTGCTTGATATTTTTGTTTCCAAGCAGAAATCCTGCACGCTGGCAAAAGCTTCCCCGGCCGAAATTATCCATCTGCTTGCCGGCCACTTAAAATACGGCCTGATTCAGGAACAGATTATTCTGGAATACAGCTGTGAGGAAGGCTGGTGCATGCTGGACACCGATTTTTTCGGCTCGCTGCTTGTAAACCTGATTGAAAATGCCAGGAAAGCGCTCCCTGCCGGCGGCGTTATTTCCATCCGGTCAGCCATGACCGCAGAGGGGTGCCGCGTTCAGGTATCGGATAACGGCAGGGGCATCCCGAAAGAAGCACTGGCGCATATTACAGAAGCTTTTTACCGTGTGGATAAATCCCGCTCCCGTGCCCAGGGCGGTGCCGGCCTCGGGCTGACTCTCTGTGCGGAAATTGCAAAGATGCACAACGGCACGATTTCTTTTGAAAGCGAAGAAGGCCGCGGCACAACCGTAACCGCAGACCTGAAAGGAGGCCGGGCATGAAAAAACTGATTACCGCATGCCTGTGCCTGCTTTTGACACTGGCTGTAACCGCCGCAGGTTTTCTGCTGCCCTCTGCGATGTCTGCCTATCAGGACAGGCAGACCTTTTCCAAAATCGAGCACATGTCCATGGAACCGCTGGAACTGACCTACAGCTCCAGTCTCTATGACACGCTGCGCCTGCTTTCCAAAGGCCACTATTATGTCGATTACCCGCTCACAGGCAGCAGCCGCAGCGCCAATGAAATATATGAAATTGTACTGGACATCATCCGCCAGTTTGAAGATATCGGCATTCTCGTGTCAGATTCGGAGTTTACCGTTACAAACCATACGATTACCCTGCAGCTTGCGATTGCATCCGACAGCAATATTTACACAGAACTCTACGGCATTGCAGACGGAAAGCTTTCCGGCGGCGAATCCGCCAGCAGCACGGAAGCATCCGGGGATTCTTCTCCCAATATTACAACTGCCGTGGTCTGGGCGTGTTCTGTTTATTTTGTCTCAGGCTACTGGATGAATTTCTGGATTGACGATAAAAGCGGCAAAGCAGTTGCTTTCTCGATGTATACCGAACAGACGCTGATACTGACGGATTCCGGCAGCACGCAGGACCTGGACTCCTTTGCCGGAAAAATCGCAGACTTCCTGCAGGATTATTACGAGCTCCCGTCTGAATCCAGGCTGAAATCGCTTCTTGAGTCATCCACGCTGTTCGAAAAAGCACCGGCTGCACTCGAAGCAAATTATGTGATAGAGCTGAAAGAAGATTCCGGAAAAGCAATCCAGATGCCGCTGCACATACGCCCGGAATATATGATGCTGAATTAAATATGCCAGAGGGATGCCGGAAACACGGACTTATGCTGTTTTCATCTGTTATCCTGTCCGATACGGCATCCCTGTTCATCCCGATACACTCCGCCAAAGAAAGTGAGGTTTTATCATGCACATACGAAAAAAAACATTCCGCCAGGCTCCCGGTACCCAAAAACACGCTGCCCGCAAAAGAAAACGAGCCATCAAGACATGTACCGGCTGCCTGTTCGGCATCTCGGCCTTTACGCTGACACTGGCTGTTTCCAATATGCCGTTTTCAAAATCCCTCTCAGGCTCCTGGCAGCATTTTACTGCACAGCTGCCAGGCATCCGTGAAACGAATCCGGCTGGCGGTTCTGGAAATCCAGCTGGTTCTGGAAGCCTGGCTGACCGCTTTGCTTCTGGAAACATATCCGGCCGCTTCGGTTCCGGCAGTCAGACAGATGATTCGGGAAGTTCCGGTTCTGACAATCCGGCTGGTTCTGGAAGCGTATCTGACCGCTTCGGTTCTGGAAGCCTGGCTGATGCTTCCGGAAGTTCAGCTGGCAGTTCCGTCTCTGGAAATCCGGCTGGTTCTGGAAGCGTGCCTGACCGTTTCGGTTCTGGAAGCATGACAGATGCTTCCGGCAATTCGGCTGCTGGTTCCGGCGGTTCAGCTGGAAGTTCTGAAAATCCAGCTGGCGGTTCTGAAAGCATGACTGGCAATTATTATTCCGGAAATTCGGCTGGCAATTCCAGTTCCGGAAATTCGGCTGGTAATTCCAGTTCCGGCAATCCAGCTGGCAATTCCAGTTCCGGCAGCATGACTGGCAATTATCATTCTGGCAGTTCAGCTGACAGTTCCGGTTCCGGCAATACCGATGGCCGCTCCCATTCCGG
>CAJTSV010000029.1:22831-25310 GCA_910579075.1 uncultured Eubacterium sp. | reverse complement strand
GCTCCGGCAGCCAGCCGGACACAGATGCCAAACCATACAGCTATTCCAGCGATTCCGGCAAGCACCAGATTTACCCGGACGGCTCCGGCATTTCGGAATCGCCGATATACCATTCGCCCAGGGACACAGACACACAGTGGATATTTTATGCAGAAACCGGCTCCGGCAGCCAGGTTCTGTCCGGTTCCGAACGCCTGCCACAGGAATCGGTTCCGGATGCCGGAAATTCCAATGCCAGCCATATTACATACCAGTCCGGCGACTGGAACCTGATTCTGGCCAATCCATGGAACGAGCTGCCGGACGGCTTCCAGATACAGCTGGCCAGGCTGCCGGACGGACATTCCATTGACAGCCGCTGTTATTCCGCTTTGATGGACATGCTGAATGCCTGCAGGGACGAAGGGTACAGCCCGCTTATCTGTTCTTCTTACCGGACACCGGAAAAACAGGAATCCCTGTTCCAGGAACGCATCGATGAACTGATATCGCAGGGATATCCGGAAAAAGAAGCACAGGCCAAAGCCGCCACATCCGTCGCCCGCCCGGGTACAAGCGAGCACCAGCTCGGGCTTGCCGTCGATATCGCAGACCAGAACTATCAGGCACTGGACGCCGCACAGGCAGATACGCCCACACAGCAGTGGCTTATGAAAAACAGCTGGAAATACGGATTTATCCTGCGCTATCCACAGGACAAAAGCAGCCTGACCGGAATTATCTATGAACCCTGGCACTACCGCTATGTGGGCCTGGAAGCCGCACGCGAAATCCAGGAACGCGGAATCTGCCTGGAAGAATATCTGGAAGAACTCCAGCAGAAAAACAGCTGACCGCAAAGGGGGGGCTGCCGCATCATTTTTCTTAATGCGGCAGCCCCCGGCCGTCAGTGAGTCCTTTGTTCTCCATCCGTCTCAAGGCTGTCCCAGAACCGCCGCAGCTTCTCTCCCACACTGTCCACGCTGCAGGCCGCAAAGCTCTCCCACTCCCTTGGAAACAGTGCCTGATAATCCCGACGCAAAAACCGGTCATCCAAAAGCAGCACCACGCCCGCATCCGAAACAGTACGGATAACCCGCCCCGCTGCCTGCAGCACCTTGTTCATGCCCGGATAACGGTAGGCATAATCAAATCCGCTGCCATCCCGCCTGTCATAAAACTGCCTTAAAATCTCCCGCTCATTCCCAATCTGCGGCAGCCCCGTCCCGACAATCAGCGCGCCAATCAGCTGTTCTTCCTTTAAGTCAATCCCTTCACCGAAAATACCGCCCATCACGCAAAACGCCACCATGGACTGCTCCCGGCTGGCTGCAAATTCTGCCAGAAAAGCTTCCCGGTCAGCTTCCCGCATTCCGCTTGTCTGCAGCATACAGGAAAATCCCGCCTCATTCCTGGCTTCGAATTTTTCATAAACATCTTCCATCATTTTATAAGAAGGAAAAAACACAATATAATTTCCCTTTTTCTGCATCGCAGTTTCGTAAATATAACAGGCCAGCCGTTCATACTCCTCCTCGCCGCGGCGCGCATACCTGCTCGTTACATCGCCTGCAATCAAAATCTGCTGCTGTTCAGGCCGGAAAACAGTTTCCGCATACACGGCATAGTTATCTTCCTTTGTGCTCAAAAGGCTTTTATAATACTGGACCGGCAGCAGCGTTGCCGAAAAAAACACAGTACTGCGCCCTTTATCCAGACGCGCCTGCAGGTTTCTGGACGGGTCTACGCAATACAGCCTGATTTTAAACCGGTTTCCCTCATGCTCGGAATAAATGACATAATTTTCATCCAGCCCTTCACTCGTTTCCACAAACCTGCGCACCTGAAAATAAAATTCCAGCACCGTGTCACGGTTTTCAAACTCACGGTTTTCCTGCAGGAATTTTTCAAACTCCCCATTCAGGCGCATCAGGGCAAACACAAGCTCCGAAATATTTTCATGGTACTGGTACTGCTCACAGGTCCGCTTGTAATCCAGCAGAATCCGGCTGCATCTGGACAGCTCCCGTGCGAGCTTTCCGTTATGCTTTTTTACAATCTTTTTCACGGCATGAAAATCTTCCTTATATAAAGCCGCACTGTACATCTCCCGTCCGCGTTCCACCAGGTTATGGGCTTCATCCACCAAAAACAGGTATTCCCCACGGACACCTTCCGAAAAAAAACGTTTCAGGTACACATAAGGGTCAAACACATAATTATAATCACAGATAATATTATCAGACCACGATGCCACATCCAGGCACAGTTCAAACGGGCAGACCATATGCTCCCTGGCCTGTTTCAGAATCACTTCCCTTGTAAATACGTCGGCCTGGTGCAGCAGCTCATACACCGCATCATTGACCCGGTCAAAATGTCCTTTTGCATATGGGCACGCATCGGGATTGCAGGCAGTTTCATCCATCAGGCACAGCTTTTCCTTTGCCGTAATCTGTACCGTCTTTGCCCGGCAGCCATTCCGGTAAAAAATATCCAG
>CAJTSV010000029.1:0-22817 GCA_910579075.1 uncultured Eubacterium sp. | reverse complement strand
TCTTTTGCAACCGCCGCTGTAATCGTCTTAGCCGTCAGGTAAAAAATCCTGTCGCCAAGTCCTTCCCCGACTGCCTTCACTGCCGGAAACAGAGTCGTCACAGTCTTGCCCGTGCCGGTCGGAGCCTGGATAAACAGATTTTTCTTCCTCAGAATCGTCCGGTAAACACCGGCTGCCAGCTCTTTCTGCCCTTTGCGGTATGGAAACGGAAATTCCAGCCTTTGCGCCGATTCCTGCCGCAGCAGCCGCCAGTCATACTGAAACTGCGCCCATTTCTGATACTCGCGCATTAACGCAAGAAACCATTCTTCCAGCTCTCCAAAACCATACCGGAAATAAAAATACCGCACTTCTTCCGTGTCCAGGTTTGCGTATGTCATGCGCACGCCGATTTCGGGACAGTGATTGTGCATGGCATAGATAAACGCATAGCATTTTGCCTGTGCCAGATGAACTGGAACCGGTTCTGTCATTTTGGAAATATCCGCAAAAACGCCTTTAATCTCATCAACGGTAACCTTACATGGCGCAGATGCTTCGGGCTGCGTTTCTTCCTGTTCCAGAATGCCGTCCGCGCGCCCTTCCAGAATAATGGTATAAGCATCTTCTTCAAACTCCATCCGCAGTGGCACTTCCGCACGGTAAAGCGGCCCGGCCTGTTTTTGCAGCCTCCGGTGCAGCCGTCCTCCCAGCTGCATTGCCTGTGCCTGCATGCCGCTGCCATACCGGCTGTCGATATCGCCGCTGCGCAGAATAAATTCAACCAGATTCCGCACTGATATTTTAATCCTCATTTTCGTGCCGGGTGCCGGTGCAGCACTGCTGCTTTTTTTCTGTCTGCCTGAACATTTGTTTTCTTTTTTCATGCCTGTATTATAATACTTCCCCTGGTGTTTGTAAATAACCGTCTCCGATTTTCCTTTGCATTTAAAGCATTCTCATAGTATACTATACACAAAAGCGCCTATTTGTCTGTATCACGATAAGGAAAGGAAAAAAACGCCGGATATCCTGTTCCCAAACGCGGCATCTATTATTGCAGCAGGCTTATCAGCAGGCAGCTGACCTGTCTCGAAGATGCCGATTACGGCTCCCTGCGGCCTGTATACTCTGTATGGATTATCATCAATAACATACCAAAAGCGCTGCGGTACTCCAGATACGAAGTTTCCCTGTCCGGCACAAGCAGCCTGGAAGAAGAAAGCAGCCGTTACAGCAGCAAAGCGAAAAAAAGGTTCGACAGCGCAGTCCGCAGGCTGGACAGCCAGATTGATTTGATTCATTTATGCCTGATTTTCTTATCCGAAGATTTTAAAGACCAGGGCAAGTCCGGGGATTTGCTGATTCAGTACCTGCAGTCTGTTTTTATGAAAAGAATCAGCGACCCGCATTGCAATCCATATGCCGGCTATTCAGCCAGCATCCAAAAGGAGGCGAACGAAATTATGACGATTGTAGGAATGTTTGAAGAAAGAGCTGAAAAAAGAGGAATAAAAGAAGGTAAAAAGGAAGGCAAAAAAGAGGGCGAAGACCGCCTGAAAAAGCTTCTGCGCTGTCTGCAGCAGCAGGGACGCAGTGAAGAAATGCAGGAAATTATTATTTCTGACAACAGGCAGCTGCTGGATAAGCTGTATGCCGAATTCCAGCTGTAACGGCACGTTTTAACTGCGGAAAGGAGATTTTTAAAATGCCAGAACTGACTCACAGCCAGGCCGCTGTTCCTTTTTCCATTACCGCCACAGGCTTTTGCTGGATAAACGGCCAGGCAGATGACCCGCAGGACTTATGCTCCCATGGAGAAGTAACCGTACAGGCTGGGCCGGAATCTGTTTCCTATTTCTGCTGCACCAGCGCTGCCGGCCTGCGCATGCTGCGGACGCTGTCAGCGGACCGCAGCCCGCAGGACGGGCTTTATGGGGAACAGATGCTGCCCTGCTGCGGTTTTTCTATGTATGCGGATGAAACACTTAAGCATGTCACCATCAGCGGCTGTGACAGCGGTGCCGATTATTCGGTCCGCCACCAGGGCAGCACTGTTATCCTGACCTTTGAAAACGGGCATTCCTGTACGGTGCGCATGGAAGATTATTCCCGCGAGGTGCTTCATTTTGCCCGCCAGATAGAAGCATTTTATGCTGAAAGCACGCCGAAAAAGCTGCCGCAGGATATTGCGGAGCAAAACGGGTACGCTGCATTCTGGAATGAATGGAACTGTCTTATACAGGAATGGAACAACTGTTCCTAATCATGCCGTTCGTCCGCATTCTCAAAGCATTCACAGAAACGGGCCGAAAACGACGGCTTTTCCCCAGCCATAAGCAGATGCGACACATCCCCAAAGCTGCCCATGCGGAAGGACGCAATTCCTTTTCTGCGCTCCTCTGTCACAAGCGTGGTAACCGAAGACGGTGCTGCACAGGTGCCATGCCACAGCACCATTGGCGATACGCCCAAAAGATGCGAAAGCAGCACGCATTCCAGCCCAAAATGGCAGAAAAATGCAATCGTGTCCATATTTCCATGCAAAACCCGGTAGTAATTTCCCTCACGCCGGTACCCATGGCGTTCCAGCAGCTCGTCAAGCGAACCGGCCACCCACGCATATTCTTTTGCAACATTTCCTTCCTGCATGCTCGCATGATTCAGCCATGCATCCCTGTCATAAAATTCTGCTGCTTTTGTCCAGTCCTCGGGCAGCCAGTCCCATGTAATCGAAGCCTGTTCTTTATCCGGGCGGTGAATCAGCGGTGCAAATTCCCGCAGCCAGGCACACTCCTGTGCTTCCCGGTTCATCTTTTTCAAGGTCAGGCTGGCCGTATCTTTCGCGCGTCCAAGCGGCGATACATAAAAGCTGTGAATATCCATTCCGCAAATCCGCCCCGCCAAAAGCTCTGCTTCCTTCCATCCCTGGCTGGTCAGGGAATCTGCTTCATAATCAGGGTCTGCATGCCTGATAATCAGAATTTTCATAATTCCTGTTTCCTTTCCTGTGCAGGACATGCATGCGGCATGTCCCGGCCTTTTCAGCAGAAGCCCCTCCCCTGCTGTCCTGTTATCTTACCACAGTTTGCGGCAGAAATCCATTTTTTATTTTCACGGGCCAGCAGACAGCTGCTACATCAGCGGCGCTGCTGCTTTCATCAGGCAGCCGGCCAGCTTTACTTTCAGCTTTTCGCTGCGCACGGTTTCCATCGTTACCTGCCTGCATTTTGCAAGCGTATGCTGAAAGTCTTCTTCTATCTGTGAAATACAGCTGGTACCGTGCATATATACCGCACATTCAAAATGATGATACAGGCTGCGGTAGTCCAGGTTAATGGTGCCTACAACCGCTTCCCTGTCATCGCTTGCAAATACCTTCGCATGCACAAATCCCGGCGTATATTCATAAATCTGAACCCCGGACGTTAACAGCGGCGCATAATGCGTCTTCGCCAGTGCATTCGGCAACGCTTTATCCGGTATTCCCGGCAGAATCAGAATAACCTCCACGCCCCGTTCTGCTGCAAACCGCAGGGCTGTTTCCATTTCACCGTCCAGAATCAGGTAAGGAGACATAATGTGCACATACCGCAGCGACCGGTTTAAAATATCCATATACACCCGCTCGCCCAGCTTGTCGCCATCCAGCGGGCAGTCGCCGTAAGGAATGACAAATCCTTCTGCATCCGGAACCGGATGTGCAGGAAAAGACAGAAAATGCGCATAATCTGTCTCCTTTTCATCAATGCCCCACATCTGCAGGAACATCAGCGTAAAGCTTCTGACCGCTTCGCCTTTTAACATGACCGCCGTATCTTTCCAGTGCCCGTATTTCACTTTCCGGTTAATATATTCGTCTGCCAGGTTCACGCCCCCGTTAAAGGCCGTATGCCCGTCTATCACGAGGATTTTGCGGTGGTCCCTGTAATTATAATGCGTCGATACAAACGGCGTGACACGCGCAAACACCTTGCACTGGATGCCGAGTACTTCCAGCCGTTTCGGATAATCATGCGGCAGCAGCGAAAATTCACAGGTTCCGTCATACATCACACGCACATCCACGCCCTGCTTGGCTTTTCTTGCGAGGATTTCCAGAATCCGGCCCCACATAACCCCTTCATCCACAATAAAATACTCCATAAAGATAAAGTGCTCTGCCAGCTCGAGCTGGCGCAGCATTTCTGCAAACTTATCCTCGCCAAGCGGAAAATAAGCAACCGCTGTCTGCGTGTATACCGGATGGCACCCGCTTCTTTGTATGTAATGGCTTAACGATGCAGCTCCCCTGTCCGCTTTTTCAAACTGCGCCATCGTATCCGCCTGCTGCGGAATACATGCTTTTGTTTCCGCCATGATTTGCCCTGTCCGCGTCTTGAGTGCAATATGCCCGAAATCACTCTGGGTATAAACAAACAAAAGCACGCCAAACACCGGCAGCAGCATGACCGCAATCAGCCACGTGATTTTGGCGGTCGGGTTCATCTGGCTGTTTAAAAGCCCGATGACAATCACAAATGTAAACAGCGCCGTCCCGCCTATAATATGCGGCAGGAATTCCTCAAACCACCGGAAAATGCTGAACAAAATCACAATCTGCCCCGCCAGCATTAAAAGAATCAGTCCAAAACGGCTGAATACCGCATGGGCAATGCCTCTCTGTCCTTTTTTCAAAAGCCTGATTCCCCTGCTTTTATACTCTTTGTACATGACAATTCCTCCTTTGTACGCTTCAGGCTATTATAACCCATACAGTTACCGGAATGTCAAGACAGACTTTTTCACTTATACTGCCGCATGGTTACTATTCACAGCCAATTTACCCTTGACAGGATTATCAGGATATAAGGCTGTAAATAGTAACATTCGCAGGCTCATGAGAATAATCTGCCTGGCAGATTGGAGCCTGCTCACCCCTGAATCAGCCTGGCAGCTGCCTGAACAGCAGGGTGTTAAGGCAGCTGTGAATAGCAGCACCGCATGGCTGCATAAGTCAGCGCACAGCCGGATTTTCTTGTGCACTGGTATCAAAGCAGACTGCATCCACAAGCTTTTTCGTCTCATGGTTATATACCGCAATATTCAGCCCGCGGCTGTTTTTAGACCGTTCCGCGCCGTCTATCACAATCGAGCTGCAGCTTCCGCACCCGGCTCCCGCACTTTTCATTCGGTATGCTGCAAGGCCGTCCCGCACCGTTCCTTCGGCTTCCAGTTCTTCATAGCCGGATTTTTCTACCGTTTTCCCGCCACAAACAGCCGCCAGGTAGCTGCATCCGTAAGCGCCTTCCAGCTCTGCCCGCAGCCCGAGCGCCCTTAATTTTTCCAGGGACGAATCTTTTAAATATGCCGTGCATTCCTCCTTTGCCGAAATAAAAATACTGTACCGTTCATCCTGCAGTGCTTCCAGATAATCATCAATCTCTGTCTCATGCGCCAGCTCACAGTCTTTGCAGACTGCCTGGTAATATCCTTTCGTATCTTCCCACTGCCTGTCCGTGTGTCCGCCGGTTCCATACTGCTGTGACAGCATCTTTCCTGTCTGGCGCGACACCTTCTGCGCGCCCCAGAGACTCCCGTGCCCGTCATCCGCATTATCCGTCTGAAAACGCAGGCCCGTGCTCCGGTACAGGCGTTTTTCATTAAAATCCCAGTAATCCAGGCCGTGTTCATCCGCATATGCCTTTACCGTATTGTATTTTGCGGCATTTCCGGCAGTGGAAGGTGTCTTGGCCAGTACCAGCCGGATGCCCTCCTGCCTGCAAAGCGCTGTGATATGCTCCAGATATTCGCGCATCAGCGGCACCATATCTGCCATGCCCGCTGACGCGGCTGCTGCAAACGGCTGGAAATCTTCCCGCCCGCCATGCCATCCAAGCGGCGCATACCCCATCAGCTCATAACGCCCTGCCATCCTGGAAAACGTAAAATCATTTTCCGAAAGCCCTGTCCATCTTGTATGGTAGCGGATATTCGGCAGATAATAGCTTAACAGAGACTGATTTTCATCCAGCCTGCAGATATCCCGCACCGCTTCCCGCTTAACCGCAGACCAGCGCATAAAATCCAGTGCTTTTCTCGTACAGCTTTCTGCTGTATTCAAAGGCTCCTGCGGATTATAGGGAAACAGCATATAGCAGTCCAGAACCACTACCCCGGGCTTTTGATAACGCAGCGCTTCTTTCAGCCAGAAATACGACGTGACCAGGTTCTGCTGCTCGCAGCCCAGATTATAGCTGCGGATGCCATACCCGTCATACAGCTCCTGCGGCAGAAAAAAGGACACCGCGTGGCTGCTGCCAAAAAACAGGACATCCACGGTATTTTTTTCCATTTCATAAAATCCCAGATAGGTGGATGTCGTCGGCCATGTCGTATCATAAAAAAATTTCGGCACAAGCACCCGGTACACAGACATCACGCAAAACCACAAGATAACTGTAAAAGCTGCGCATTTTCCTGCCAGCCTGAAACGTTTTCCCACTTTTCTGATACTCCTCTCAAATCATTTATACAGATTTCCTAAAATCCCCTGTAAATAAAATCCTGTGCATCAAATCCAAACCCATACGTGCCAAACACCATCGTACAGACTGCTGCCAGAATATACAGCGCCCACCGGATATAAAGCGGCCTTGCCAGCACCGCTTCCCGGATGCATGTCCCTTTTTCCTGCAAATGCCCGGCAGCTGCCAGTACCGCCAGGGAAGCACAAAAAACCGCTCATTCCTTCCAGCCCAGCCCAAGCGTAAACAGGCTGTCATTTGCAAAAATCCATGGATTATGTACGGTAAACATGCTTTTTATCATTCCAAACCCCGCCGTCAGGCTCTCTGCCCGGAAAAGAATCCATGCCAGCATCACCCAGAAAAAGACACCCAGCCGCTGCAGGGCCCTGCGAAGGCGTGACTGCGGCGCCAGCCCAAGAAAACGGTATATGCTCTCCTGGAGCCCCTGCGTCAGGCTTCCGGCTGTCTGGTAAGCAGCGTGGAGCAGGCCCCAGAATAAAAATTTATAACCCGGCCCGTGCCAGATGCCGCTTGCCGCAAACGTCAGGGCCAGATTTACATATCTGTGCAGGTTTCCCTTCCTGCTCCCGCCCAGAGGAATATAAATATAATCCCGCAGCCAGCTGCTCAGAGACATATGCCACCGTCTCCAGAATTCCTTTACCGACACGGCCAGATACGGACGGCTGAAATTGTCCGCAAGCCGGATGCCAAACAGTCCCGCAGCCCCCTGTGACAGCTTTGTACAGGAAAGGAAATCCGCATACAGCTCGATGCTGTATAAAGCGCCTGCCACCAGCACATAGCAGCCCGTATAACGGCCCGGATGGTCAAATACCTCATTGACTATGACAGCCGCTTTATCCGCTATCATCAGTTTCAGGAAAAATCCCCATAAAATCTGCTGAAACCCCTTTACAAATACTGTTTCATCAAACGCATGCCCCTCATACAGCTGTTTTGCCAGCTGCCCGTAACGCGGTATCGGCCCCTGCACCATATGCGGGAAAAACAGGACAAACAGCGCAAATTTGGCCGGATTGCGCTGCGCGTTTATGCTTCCCCGGTAAACATCTGCCAGATATGCCACGCTCTGCAAAGTATAAAACGAAATCCCCAGCGGCACAATCCAAGAAACCGCCGGCCTGTGCAGAAGCGAGCCGAGAATAAAGTTTCCGTTTTTCATACAGAACCACGGAAGCAGATTCAAAAAGACCGCGCACAGGAAAACGGCTCTTTTCAGCCATCCCCGGGACGCAGTCTGTCTGCTTTCCAGCATGTCCATAAATATTCCCGCCGCATAATTCATCACAGCCGAAGCCAGTACAATCCACCACCCGGTTTTATATGCCAGGACATAAAATGCCATGCTGCCCGCCAGCAGCACCACCCAGCGCAGCCGCAGCGGCATTCCATAATACAGTGCCAGCAAAACCAGCAAAAATACATAAAACCCAGCCGACGTATAGGTCATAGCCTGTTTTCTCCTCTCGTTCGGAAAAGTGTACTTTCCCGAAACCCGCAGCGGACACAGCCGTTTCCCAAAACCTGCGCATGCTTTTGTGCAGTTGTTTCAAATTACAGCTTGCAAAACTGCCGTTTTATGTTAAAATGAAACCTGTATTTGGAAACAAAAGAAAATCTGGAAAAGTACACTTTTTCGGATTCAAAAGAAAACCAGGCAGATTTTTATCCTATGTCAAGCTTAAATCAGGCGGATTTTCATCCCCTGTCAGGCTTTTTATCTGAAATGATTCTGCACCATCCTTACTGTTACTCCTTTTCCCCCAGACATGCAAAAATCATAGACGAAACCACGCCGCCATGATAAAATACTAGTATTTTAAGACGCATGCTGCTATCTCATGCCAGCAGCTCCAGAACAGGAACACGCCAGACTGCCGCAAAATGAAAGGAGACACCGTATGGGCATCTATTTAAATCCAGGAAATGAGCGTTTCCGCCAGATAATAAATTCGGAAATATATGTCGACAAGACAGGCCTTTTAAACTATACAAACAAAGTATTAAATACCATGCAGTGCTGTCTCTGTGTCAGCCGTCCGCGCCGTTTTGGCAAATCCATGGCTGCCGCCATGCTCGCGGCATATTATGACTGTGAATGCGATTCCAGGACACTGTTTTCCCGGTTTGAAATTGCAAAAAGCAGTGATTTTGAAACGTACTGCGGCAGATACGATACGGTTTTTATCAATATGCAGGATTTTTTAAGCCAGGCAGAAAGCATCACCGGTATGCTGGCGCTGCTGCAGAAAAGCATTTTATGGGACCTGCTTGAAAAATATCCTGACCTGCGTTATTTCGATTATACAAACCTTCCACGGACGATGCAGGACATTCACGCCCGGACGAAACGCCCGTTTATTTTCATTATCGATGAATGGGACTGTATATTCCGCGAATACAAAACAGGCCATGCAGCCCAGGAGCAGTACCTTGATTTTCTGCGGACGCTGATAAAAGACAAAGCCTATATCCATCTGGCTTACATGACAGGGATTCTTCCAATCAAAAAATATGGCACCCACTCAGCGCTTAACATGTTTGATGAATTTACCATGCTCGACCCGGGCCCGCTGGCTCCTTATATCGGTTTTACACAGCAGGAATCCGAAAGCCTGTGCATCCGGTATGGCCTCGATATCGAAGAAGAACTGCAATTTTACATCAGCCTGAATTTTAACGGTCTCAAAGACGATGTGCTCCGCATGATTGCCGGAGAAAGGATTCCGGTTCATACCGGACATTTTGCCAACGATATGGCTTCCTTCCAGACAAAAGACGATGTCCTGACACTGCTGGTGCATCTTGGTTACCTGGGATATGACAGCCTTCATCAATGCGTATTCATTCCAAACAGTGAGGTACGCTGTGAATATGTCAATGCCGTCTCCGTATCAGACTGGGGAGAAGTGTCAGAAGCGCTGAAGCATTCATCCGATACATTGGAAGCTATCTGGCAGAAACGCCCAAAACAGGTCGCAGAAAGCATGAAACAGGCACATTTTGAAACTTCCCATATCCAGTACAATGATGAAAATGCACTGAGCTATACCATTTCACTTGCCTTATATGCAGCACGTAATTTCTATACAATACACCGGGAATTTGCCGGCGGAAAAGGCTTTGCTGACCTGGTATTCCTTCCAAAAAAACGCTTCCCTGAAATTCCCGCTCTGGCAGTGGAATTAAAATGGAATAAAACTGCTGCCGGAGCACTAAACCAGATAAAACAGAAGGAATACTGCAAAAGCCTCGAAGAATATCATGGAAACCTGCTTTTAATCGGGATAAACTATGATAAAGCCACCAAAGAACACGAATGCATCATTGAAGATTATAAAAAGGACTGATTCTGCCATTCAGATACATGGCACAGGCTGCCAAAGCCAGAACATGCAGCTGAAATAATACCCATAAAAATGCAGAAAGAACCAGGGACGCAAATCCTTTTTCTTTCTGCATTTTTTTGCTGTTTCTGATGAATTCGATTACAGCATGCCCGATTTAACGAATCTCACCATGCAGCTGCTGCAGGGACTGTACCTGGCTGCTGCCGTGCTTTTTCAGCGAAAGAATCCCGCTGACGGTTGCTTTTGCCTCAGCCATGGTTGTCATATAAGGCACTTTCTTTTTAATGGCGGCCTTTCTGAGGTAGCTGTCATCCTGCCTGCCTTCCCCTGCCAATCGGGGTATTGACAATCAGGTCAATCTTGCCGTTCGTAATCAAATCGCGCATATCCGGCCTTCCCTCGTGGAGCTTAAAGACCATTTCTGCTTCAATGCCTGCCTCGCGGATAGCCTTGCAGGTATTTTTCGATGCAATAATATGAAACCCGGCTTCTGCAAACGAACGGGCTACATCCGCAAGCTCCGGCTTGTCGCGGTCGCTGACGGAAATGAGCACCGTGCCTTCCAGCGGAAGCTTGAGCTGTGCTGCTTCCTGTGCCTTGTAAAAGGCTTCGCCATAGGATGCCGAAAGCCCGAGCACTTCGCCTGTCGAACGCATTTCCGGCCCAAGCACCGGGTCTACTTCCTGGAACATGTTAAACGGAAATACCGATTCTTTGACCCCGTAGTACGGAATTTCCCGCTCTTTCAGCTCCGGAACCGGAGACGGCCTTCCGGTCAGCTGTGCTGTAATGATTTCAATCGCCAGCGGAACCATGCGGATATTGCATACCTTGGACACAAGCGGCACGGTACGGGATGCCCGCGGGTTGGCTTCCAGCACGAATACCTTTCCTTTTTCAATCGCATACTGCATGTTCATCAGCCCGCAGACATGCATTTCTTCTGCGATTTTCCTCGTATATTCTTTAATCACTGCAACATTTTCTTCCGAAATGTGCTTAGACGGAATAATGCAGGCAGAATCCCCGGAATGCACGCCCGCCAGCTCGATATGCTCCATAACAGCCGGAACAAACGCATGGCTGCCGTCGCTGATGGCATCCGCCTCGCACTCGGTTGCATGCCCCAGGAACCGGTCAATCAGAATCGGGCGGTCAGGCGTAACGCCGACAGCTGCATTCATATATTCTTCCATGCTCTGCTCATCATAAACGACTTCCATGCCCCGGCCGCCCAGCACATACGACGGGCGCACCATAACCGGATAGCCGATTTCTTCTGCAATGTTCAGCGCTTCTTCGACATTGACGGCCATTCCCGATTCCGGCATTGGAATATCCAGCTTTTCCATCATCGCACGGAACTGGTCGCGGTCTTCTGCCAGGTCGATGACCGACGGTGCCGTGCCTAAAATCTTCACGCCGTTTTTCTCCAGGTCTGCGGCCAGGTTTAATGGCGTCTGCCCGCCAAACTGGGCAATCACCCCGGCCGGCTGCTCCTTTTTGTAAATGCTCAGTACATCTTCCAGCGTCAGCGGCTCAAAATAAAGCTTGTCGGATGTGTCGTAATCCGTCGAAACCGTTTCCGGATTGCAGTTTACAATAATCGTTTCAAATCCCAGCTTTTTCAGCGCCGTGGAAGCATGCACACAGCAGTAATCGAACTCAATGCCCTGTCCAATCCGGTTCGGCCCGCCGCCCAGAATCATGATTTTCGGCTTTCCGCTGGAAACCGGGTTTTTATCCTGCGCATTGTACGTCGAATAATAATAAGCGCTGTTTTCGGTTCCGCTTACATGCACGCCTTCCCATGCTTCTTCCAGCCCGATTGCAATCCGCCGGTTGCGGATATCTTCTTCCGGGATTTCCAGAATCTGGCTTAAATACTTGTCCGAAAATCCATGCTTCTTTGCAGCAAGCAGTGCCCCGTCTTCCGGCAGGCTGCCCTTTGCAGCAAGCAGTGCTTCTTCTTCCTGCACCAGCTCCTGCATCTGTTCGAGGAAATAGTGCTTCACCTTCGTAAGGGCGTGGATTTCTTCCACCGCCGCCCCTTTGCGCAGCGCTTCGTAGATAATAAAATAACGTTCACTCGAAGGCGTAATCAAAAGCTTTAACAGCTCCTGCTTTGATTTGCGGTCAAAATCCTTCGCATGGCCCAGCCCGTAGCGCCCGGTTTCCAGGCTGCGGATGGCTTTCTGGAATGCTTCCTTAAACGTCTTTCCAATACTCATGACCTCGCCGACAGCGCGCATCTGCGTGCCCAGCTTGTCTTCCACGCCCTTGAATTTTTCAAATGCCCAGCGCGCAAATTTAATCACGACATAATCCCCGTCCGGGACATATTTATCCAGCGTGCCGTACTTGCCGCATGGAATATCTGCAAGCTTCAGCCCCGACGCCAGCATGGCAGAGACCAGTGCAATCGGAAATCCTGTCGCCTTGGATGCCAGTGCCGAGGAACGCGACGTCCTTGGATTGATTTCAATTACAATATCACGGTCCGTCACCGGGTCATGTGCCCACTGCACGTTTGTGCCGCCAATAACCTGAATGGACTCCACGATTTTGTAAGATTTCTCCTGCAGCCGCTTCTGCACATCTTCCGATATCGTCAGCATCGGAGCGGAACAGAACGAATCGCCGGTGTGCACGCCAAGCGGGTCGATATTTTCAATAAAGCATACCGTAATCATATGATTATCAGCATCCCGCACAACTTCCAGCTCCAGTTCTTCCCATCCTAAAATCGATTCCTCGACGAGAACCTGCCCGACCAGGCTTGCCTGCAGGCCCCTGGCACAGACTGTTTTCAATTCTTCTACATTGTATACCAGGCCGCCGCCAGCCCCGCCCATTGTATAAGCCGGGCGCAGCACAACCGGATAGCCGAGCCTGTCTGCGATTTCCAGCGCTTCGTCCACCGAATAGGCAACCTCGCTTTTTGCCATTTCAATGCCCAGGCTGTCCATCGTCTTCTTAAATTCAATGCGGTCTTCCCCGCGCTCAATCGCGTCAGCCTGCACGCCGATAACCTTTACATTGTATTTATCCAGCACGCCCGAAGACGCCAGTTCCGCACACAGGTTCAGCCCCGACTGCCCGCCCAGATTCGGCAGCAGCGCGTCCGGCCTTTCTTTTTCAATAATCTGTTCCATCCGTTTTGCATTCAGCGGCTCAATATAGGTAACGTCTGCTGTTTCCGGGTCTGTCATAATCGTCGCCGGATTTGAATTGACCAGCACAATTTCATACCCGAGCTTTTTTAACGCCTTGCATGCCTGCGTGCCGGAATAATCAATTGTCTCGAAAAACAGCGCCCGATAATAATCGGGCCGGAGCCGATAATCAGTACTTTGTGGATATCTTTATTCTGAGAATTTTTCTGCGTCATTCCTGTTCCTCCTCTGTCAGCAATCGGTTTCTGCTGGTATCTTATTATACTGGAAAAATTTCACGCACGCAACGCAGAATTTTATAAATTTATCGTCCCATTTAAAATAAGTGTTTCTGGAATGTAACTCCGACAATTTTTACAGAGGAACCTTGATATGACAGGCACCCTGTGCTATAATTGGCTCAACAAATCGAAAATTTATGGAAGTGATTGCTTATGTTGAAAAAAATAAATCATATTTTGAACATAATAATCGAGTCATTCATTGGCGTTTTTATCGGACATGGAATATATGCATTTTGGGATTACAAGACACATCCCGATTTATATGCTATGCAGTCTGCTCCGTGGTACACAAGCATTCTGGTTTATGGCTTATTTACGATTGTTGTTTTGATAGCGGGCATCATAATAAAGCTGATTATTCGGCTTAGATTGAAAGGGCAATAAAGTTTGTCAGGAAGGCGCGGAGAGCGTAAAATCGGGATTTGCAGAGCTGGTGTAAATGAGTCCTGTTCCTCCTTACTATCGCCAATCCGGCTTTACATTTATATTAATCGGATTCATTTTCTTGGCGTATGCAGTCTATATCGCTACTGATTGGATATGGATGTATGTGGCTTTTGGGGCGCTTGTCTTAATTGCCGTCAGCTATGCGGTGGTATCATCTATTTGAAATGAACGTCACAAGTAATACAACTTCCAGTTGATTGGGCAGTCATCCACTGGCGGCTGACTGCCCGCTTTAAATATTTTGACGAATGGTTTCGCAAATCCGCTTTCAGCAACACCAATCTGAGCTGACAATCATCTGTTCTGTATACCTGCGCTCCATCTCATGCCGCTTCTTCCGGTTTTCTGCCGAGTCAAACACAATCGAAAAATCATAGTCATCCGGGTACATTTCTGCCGCCTTTACATGCAGCCGGACCCGTTTATGGTTAATCCAGATTTTCTTCCCCGGCAGCTGCACCCGCAGCACGCCTTTTTCGTTTACCGGCTCACAGACAATCCCGATTTTTTTATCCGGCAGCACCATCACGCTGTCCCCAATCTGAAATTTATCCAAAAGACCGGATATGCCTGCGGCTTTGGTCTTTCCATCTGGTGCCCTGGCTTTGCGGATTCGGGGATGTCCATCCTCTTTTTGTGCATCTGCTCCATATGCCTGTTCCATATCTTCCCCAAACGGGTTCCATGCCTGTTTCCTCATCCCTGCCGCATCTGCTCCGTATGCCGCACACGCCGCGTTTTGCAGCATCCGTGCGGGCATGCCGAGCCTTTTTGCGATATAAAATGCACAGCTTTCCCCGGCTTCCCCAATCACCATCCGGTACAGCGGCTCTAACGTGCTGCGGTCAAATTCCATCCTCGCATTCTGCACCGTCTGTGCACGGGCCGCATATTCTTTTACCTGCGGATAATGCGTGGTTACCAGAAACAGGCAGCCGCTGTTTTTTAATTCTTCCAGTATCGCCACTGCGATGCCCATGCCTTCCGCCGGGTCTGTACCGGAGCCAAGCTCATCCATAACCACCAGGCTGTCGGAATTTAACCGTTCCATAATTTCCAGCACATTTTTGATATGGGCTGAAAATGTAGACAGATTTTCGGTAAGATTCTGCCCGTCCCCGATATCACACAAAAACGAGCTGTTCATGCAGATATCGGCTTCCCCGCAGGTCACATGCAGCCCGCACTGGGCCATCAGGCAGTTTAGGGCCACCGTTTTTATTGCCACGGTCTTGCCGCCCGTATTCGGCCCGGTAATCACGATGCCGTTTGTGCCGTTTCCAAGCTCAAACTGCAGCGGCACGCACCGTTCTTTTTCCATCAGCGGATGCCTTGCGTCTTTTAAGCGAATCCGCCTGTCCGTATTTATCTGCGGCGTAACGGCATCCAGCTCCATGCTCAGCTTTCCTTTGGAAAAAATATAGTCCAGCTTTTCCATATACCGGATATTTTCTTCCATCGGCCCGGCAGAATCTGCCACCAGGGCTGTCAGTGTATACAGAATGCGCCGTACTTCGTTTTCTTCTCCGATTTGCAGCTCCTGGAATTCTTCCTGCAGCTTTGATACCGCAGCCGGCTCAATAAAATACGTGCTTCCGCTGGACGACTGCCCGATTGTCATGCCTGCTATTTTATGCCGGTATTCTTTTTTCACCGGAACGCAGATATGGCCGTCCCGCACTGTGCAGTAGCTGTCTGCCATATATTCTTTGTGGGAACGTACCGCCTGTTCTGCTTTCTGCTTCATTTTATCACGCAGCGCAGACATCCTGCTGCGCAGCGATAACAGCTGCCTGGATGCGTAATCATCCACCTGCCCGCCCCGAATCTGTGATGCAATCTGTTCCCGCAAATCTGGCAGTGCATCCAGGTTCTGTTCATAATAAGCCAGTGCATTTTCCTGCTGCTTTCCCCTGTTTAAATACGCTTTCAGCCTGCTGACCGCCGCCAGCATTTTTTCAATCCGTTCCAGCTGCTCTGGCATCAGGCAGCCTTCCTTTACCGCCTGGGCAGCCAGTTCCTTTGCTTCGTCCGTGGATGCCAGCGGCGGTGTCCCGCAGTCTTCCAGAAAACGGCGGGCATCGTCTGTTTCCCTCAGATTTTTGCGCAGCCTGCTTTCATCTAAATAAAAATCCAGGCTGTCTATTTTTTCCACAGCCGCCCTGGTCAGTGCCAGCGCTTTCCACTTCTGCCTGACCTGGTCAAATTCTAAAATCTGGTCTGTATTCATTTTGGATTCCCCTTCTTTCCTAATCTCTCATTCATAATCTCTCATTCCTAATTTCTCTGTAAAAATCTCTCTGCAAAATTTCCGTTCCGCCTTACCTGTTTCCAGGCACGCCGTGCGGGCTTTCTATATAAAAGACAAAAAGGGGCTGTGCATTAAGAAAAACGATACAAGATATAGCAGTTCGAATCATTCTTACTAACGATATCCTGTATATATTTTGCTTCGTGCGACAGCCCTTTTCCAGTCACAGGAACACTGCCTGCCAAAAGCAGGCGCACTCCTGAATGTAATTTTAGTTCCCAAAACGGCAAAAAACAGCATGCCCATACCGTCATGCTGTCTGCCCCCGCTGCCTTTTGGCAGCCAGGGAATCTATACCATCTTAATAAGCAAATGTAAGGCGAAAACATCAGCAGCATGCTGCGCTGCTGATAAATGGGCAGACTCCAGGCCCTGTCCAGCCTGCACGGGAATTCCAGTTCCAGATAACGGAAACATTCCAAATGCCAGGCCCAGTGCCAAATCTGTCCACGCAGTATTTAGTTTGCGTTTTTCTCCATTACATTCACAATTAACATAAAAATCTCCTTTAATTTTAATCTGTGTCTTATCTTATAACAGGCCAGGCATCTTGTCAAGCAGAATTTTTATGCATTCCGTTCCAAAACCTCAGTCCGGCAGCAATACTTCTTCGTTTTCCTGTCATACGCAATCCCTACTGCCAGAATACGCCCGGAATACAGTGGTTTTTCACCCAGCTTTCCTTCAAAACGCAGTGCATATTTGCGTTTCTTAATCTGGCGTATGGCTTCTTCGGGCGTATGGCCTATTTTTAACTCCAGAATCAGGCAGTCTGCCGTCCGGTCTGTTTCCGGATAAAAAATAAAATCTGCATATCCGATGCCCGCCTTATCTTCCCGTTCTATCCGGTAAAAATCCCTGGCCGCCAGATACACCAGATTCACGACTGCGGCCAGCTCTGTTTCATGATTGTAATGCAGCAGCGGAATTTCCGTATTATGTGCATATTCCAGTATTTCCGCCATTTCATCGGTATTTCCGCTTAACGTTGCCCGCAGCATCTGTTCCGATTTTCTGGCAAGACGGTAAACATAGCCCAGCGAAGGCTCTTTTCGCAGCATGTCTGCAAACCGGTCCATCAATTCTTTATTGGGAATCGATACTTTGCCGTTTTCATAGCTCAAAAACCCGTAAACAGCCATTGCCGAAAAAATTTCGTCTTTTGTACGAAGATTCATGGAAGCAGCTGCATATTCCTGCACCCTTGCGTCAGCCGGAATTCCAGAAACCATCAGCACAAGCGCATCCCGCACGGCTGCTGTGTTCTTTTCGATATAATAAAAAATTTCGTCATACGGGCCGCAGCTGGTCCAGTAATTGCCCAGCTGGTTATCTGTTAAAGCAGCCGTAACCGAACGCGGATTGTATAACCGGACGCCAGACATCGTATGATATCCATCATACCAGGCCCGCAGGTCTTCCCGGCGTATTTTTACTTCATCCGTCCGGGACACATAGCGCTGGTACAGCTCATCCACTTCCGAATCATCAAAGCCGAAATAGCCGCAGTAGCGTTCCTTTGTTGCCATCGTATATTCCAGAAACATATTCAGCTCCGAACCGCTGGAATATTTTGCAATCGGCAGAATTCCTGTCATATATGCAAATGCCACATACGGCTTATCTTTGAGCAGGCTGCTCAAAAACCGGATATAGGATTTTCTGTCATCTTCCTTCGCAAAATCCTGATGAAAAATATAATCCCATTCATCCAGAATAAAGATAAATGTTTCCTCAAAGGTTTCATATATTTCATCCAGGATATCCCACAGTGCAGCCTCAGCGTCCATTTCAATGTCCGGAAACGCATGCTGCAGGTCTTTTTTCAGCCGGCTTTCCATCCGGTCAATATATGGCGCATAACTGCTGCATTTTCTCGGAACCTCATTGCAGGAAATAAATATCACATGGTGCTGGTTCTGGTGCCTTCCTTCCGGTTCCAGCCTGGAAATTTCCAGCCCTTCAAACAGACTGCTCCCATCCTGCCCTTTTTCAAAATAAGCGGCAATCATATTTGCCATAACTGTTTTTCCAAACCGCCGAGGCCTTGTAATGCATACATAATTGCCCCCGGCTTCCACCAGCGGCAGCAGCTCTGACAGCAGCCTTGTTTTATCCACAAAATAAGGCTGCTTTTTTTCACTCCCATATATGGAAAAAGGTTTTTTACTGTCCAGGTAAACGCCCATGCCAAACTCCCTCTCCCTCACCTCAGGTCAAGCCGCAGGCGGCAAATCAGGTCTTCCTTTTTATCCAGCGCATAAAATATCATGCATGGCACACAGGCGGCCGCCAGGCATCCGGCAAGTCCTAATGCCAGAAACGGCTGCGGATAAAAATGGTACTGGAAATACCGGATATCCGCAAGGGAAGCCATCAGAAAGCATCCGGCCGGAAGGCTGAACACAAGGCTCCCCAGCCATGCTGCCAGCATATAATAACTGCCTTCTTCCATTAACATCGCATACACCTGGCGGATGCCCATTCCCATGCCCTGCATAACAGCCAGCTCGCGGCGCCTGTTATAAATGCTGCTGTATACCACATTGACAAAATTCATAAGCCCGATAATTCCAAGAATCACGCTGACAGACGTGCCAAGCATCACAAAGCCTTCGGAAAATCCTTCAAACTGCTTTCGGAAGGTCTGTTTGGACTGATATGCAAACGCACGGCCGCTTCCTGCCATCTCAGACAGCAGCTTCTCCCAGTGCGGGCGGCAGTCTTCCTTTACGTCAAAGGCATACATAAAATAATCCTCCGCCTGCATCTGTTCCATCCATACTGCGGAAGGCAGATACAGCTCGACGCTGTCCGCATAGCGGTAACGGACGGTATAATCATTTGGCAGCACGCCGACGGCCATAACCGTATATTCTGTGGTCCTGCCATCCACAGCCAGCTTTACCCTGTCACCAGGCTCATAGCAGCCTTCCTGCTCCGGGCTCTGGAAAAAACTGCTGGCCACAATATAATTCCCCGTCTGAAATTTTTCCAAATCCAGGGTGCCCTTTATAACCGATATCTGGCTCAAAATATAATCATCCAGCCCGTAAACAAGCGTATTGTGCATCACGCCGTCTTCATAAAAATAATCTTCCCCGGCAATCTCACAAAGCTTCTCATAAGCCCTGCCATCCAGCGGAATATCCAGTTCCCGGATGCAGGCCCCGCCAGACTGCTCGATACCGTCTTCTTTTTTGAGCGTCTGCAGCAGGCCGGCATCCATTGCGGACGCATACGGCTCCATGCGGTTAAAATAACTGCTTCCCCCTGTAATAAAATCATTGCGGATGGAATTCTCCAAATAAATATCCATGTCAAGCCCTCTGGACACGGTATAGAAAAAAGATGCCAGCACAATACAGGCCATAATGGAACAGGCAATCAAAATACTTTTCCCGCGTTCCCTTGTCACATTTTTCCATGCCATTACCCAGATTTTGTGTCCGTTTCTGGATATTTTTTTCTTCCCGGCCCTGACCGGCACATACCGTTCTGCCTTCACCGGCTGCATTTCCGAAGCCATGCGCTCAGGCCTGCGGCTGCTGATGCGTACCGTCAGAAAAGCAAATACCGCAGCAGAGACAAACATCATCGGCCCTGGAATATCCTGTATGTCTATCGCAAAAAACGGCTGCATGATTTTGGGAAGGAATCCCCGTACCAGCAAAAGCCCGAGCGCCAGCCCCGGCGGAATCGAAACCACACACAGCACATTGGATCTGATACGCACAATCCGCCGTATTTCTTTCTTTTCAAATCCCAGCACTGCAAGGGAGCCGTAAAACCGGGTGTCCTGCATCACCGAAATAGAACAGATATTGCTGATAATAAAATACGCACAGCACATAATCAAAAGCAGCACAAAGGCCACGGCAGCCGCAATACCTGGTTCTATCTGCATGTCTTCGGCATACGCCGGGTTTAAAAACCACGTATTGCCTGCGGCTCCTGCCTGCTCCACAAACTGCTCCATCTTCCCCTGCAAGCGGGCTGTATCTGGAAACACCACCTCCACGACCCTTTTCCCAAGCATGGAATCCCGGTTTTCTTCACCAGCCACGCTGGCTAACGCTTCCTCAAAAAATTCCTGTGACACAAACATCACTTCGCTGGATGCAGGCTTTTGTTCATAAGCGCCGCTTATGGTAAAGCTGCTTTCCCGGATTGTTCCATTGACTTCGTACCGCAGCAAAACCGGTGTCCCCTGCCCGGAAGCATCCGATGGAATCCCCTTGCTGTCCAGAAACTCCCGCGAAAGCACTGCTTCCTGTTTATCCCGCGGCATCCTTCCCCAGGACAGGCCGAAATTCATCCACTGCGCAATCGTATCTTCGCTGTACTGGATTTCCACTACCTCATCCTGGACTTCTTCTCTCAGAAATCCCAGATGCCCGTAACAGCTGATATCCGAAATCATGCTGCTTTGCTGCATGGCCTGATACTGAGCGTCCGTCACTTCCGCAACCGCTCCGTGGGCAGTCCAGGATGCACGTTCCAGCGCCGCCTTCCTGAGACTGTCCTGAAAATAAAATACCGCGGAAAATGCTGTTGTAAATAAAACCGTCGTCAGAATTACCGACACCATCATGCAGACCGCCTGCCCTTTGTTTTGCAGCAGCTTTTTTAACGCGAGCTTCCTGCACACAGGCAGCATTTCTTTTCTCATTGCCCTCACCCTTCCTGTTCCCTGTTTCCTTTCCTGCTAACAGCTGATTCGGAATGCATATGCATATTCTTTCAGCCTTTTGATTATTAATTATAGGATAATTCTATTTATATGGCAAGAATTATCTTGGAAACACTGCACTGTCCTGCATGAAAGCATGTTACTGAATCCAGAGTCTGCCTGCCAGAATCATTATGCTTCAATCTGCTTGACAATACAGAATGCTTCTGCATACCTGCTGACAGCGGATGCACCGCGTACTGCTGCAAGCGCTCTTATATTTTCCAGGCTTCTTGGAAACGGCACAGATTCGATTTCCGTATCGTACAGCTTCATGGCCCGCAGCTTGTCTTCCATTTCATTTGTGATATCAACAAATAAATTCGGTTCAAACTTCTCTTTTTGAAATCCATAATCCGTTTCGGAAATGATTTCCATCGTTGTTACCCGCCGGATATACGGCGCACGGAACGTTTTCGCACAGGCCATGCAGCAGTTATATACCGCATGGTGGTCAGAATGGGCATCATACTGCCCCGGAATTATAATCCATTCCGGCATGATTTCCCCAAACACACGCCGAAGCGCGCCAATCAATTCCCCCTCGTCCATGCCGGAAAGCCCTGCCGGAGCAAGCGAAAGATTGTAAAAGCCATCGAATCCATAAAAATCCCGGACTGCACGTATCTGTTCCTGCCTGTGTGCCACCAGCTTTTCATCCCATCCATATTCCACACGCATATCGGTAACATTCAGCCAGTATATCCGGTGTCCCTCTTTTTTCATTTTTATGAGCGTCCCGCCTGCTCCCAGCGTCTCATCATCCGGGTGCGGGGAAACAACAAGTATTTTCATAACAGATAATCCCCCTCTTTTACTGCGACGGCATCAAATTCCACCAGCCGGATGCCGCCAGACCCTGCTTTCACATCCATGGTGCCGTCCGGATTTACTGCCAGCACCTTTCCAGGCTCCAGATTTTCAAATCCGGCAGTATCTGTTTCCTGTACTTTCCAGACCTTATACTCTGTGCCGCCAAATACAAAATGCGCTCCCGGATATGGCCTTGCAAGGCTGCGGACAAGATTATAAATATTCCTGCCAGACATCCGCCAGTCAATTTCGCCGTCCTTCTTTCCGCGCTTTCTCCATGTATTTCCTTCGGATGCACGCTGTGGAATGCGCCGCAGCGTGCCCTGCTCCATGCCCGCCACAATCTCCATCTCCTGCTGCAGGGCCGCATCCATGATTTTATCATAAAGCATCCTGGCATCATCCTCATAGCAGATAGAAACCGGACGCAGGGAAATAATGTCTCCCTCATCCGCCCCGGCATTTATCATAAAAAAGGCTGACGCCGTTTCTTCCAGCCCAAGCGCCAGCGCCCATATAACCGGATGCCTGCCACGGTTGTGCGGCAGGGCCGCGGGATGAAATCCTGCTACTCCCTGCGGAAACAAAGCCAGCAGCTCCTGTTTTAAAAGCTGCGACCAGCCAAAGCAAAAGCCCGCATCCGGTGCCAGGCTGCGGATAAACTCCATGCTGTCCAAATCATTCACATTGTGTGCATAAAAACACGGAATGCCATGTTCCACGCACAAAGGACGCAGGTCACAAAAATCAGCATGAAAACCGGATGCTTCTTTTGTAATGACTCCGGCAACCGATACCTTTTCCTCAATCAGCTTTTTCAGCAGGCGGTAAGAGCTTTCCACGCAGCCGATAAATAAAATCCTCATCTTCCATCCCCTTTTCCAGAATGCAAAACATGGACAGCCTGCAGCTGGCAGAATGCGGTATCTATCGCATGCAGGCTACTCCTGTTTTGCATAACATTTTATAACAGACTGTTATGCAGCTGACTGGCTGCCGGAGTCCCGGAAATGCTTTATTTATGCGGGTTTGCATGTGCAGATGCATAATAATTATCTGTGCAGATTTCTGCACAGCATGCCTTCGTGCTGTATTTTATTGTATTTGCTATGTAGTATGATAATACGAATCATTTGTATAAATAAACCAAAACGAATGCTGAAAATACAAATTTTATGTATAAATATTGGTA
>CAJTSV010000028.1:31439-36445 GCA_910579075.1 uncultured Eubacterium sp. | reverse complement strand
GTCTGGCTCCCACCACTGCCACCGCAGGACGATCCGCCGCCGGCAGCTTTCCCCTCACATAGAGGCCTTTCGGCATCCCTCTGTGAACCCTCAGCCGCTCCGGATAATCCGGATCCTCCTGACGGATATATTGTATGCGCTTTTTGCTCCCGTCAGTCATATTTCTACTATTATATAGTCTGTCCATATCGTCACCCTCCCCAGAATCTCTGATCCAGGGACCGGTAACCAATGGCCTCCAGCAGATGCTCTTTCCGGATCCGCTCTTCTCCCTCCAGATCCGCGATGGTCCTTGCCACTTTGATAATCCTGTGGTATGCCCTGGCGCTCAGGCCCATCCTTTCATATGCGGTTTCCATGATCCCGGCCTCACTCTTCCCCAGAGGACAGAAATGCTTCAGGGCAGAAGAAGGAAGCCGGGCATTGAACTGCCAGCCAAGTCCTCTGTAACGCTCTTCCTGGCGCCTCCTGGCGGCCTCTACACGGCCTCGTATGCTTCTGGAGCTCTCATTTTCCTCCGTATCCGTCAGCTCCTGATATTCCACCCGGGAGGTCTCCACACAGAGATCCATCCGGTCCAGCAGCGGCCGGGATATCCGGTGCAGATACCCGCGGATCTCACCGGGCAGACACCGGCATCGCTCGCGATCCGGAAAATATCCGCATCGGCATGGATTCATTGCCGCGATCAGTTGAAAATGCGCCGGGAACACATATGTCCCGCTTGTCCTGCTGATGGTCACTCTGCCCTCTTCCATGGGCTGTCGCAGGACCTCCAGGGCATTTCTGGAAAATTCCGGAAGTTCGTCCAGGAAGAGCACGCCCCTTGTGGCAAGGCTGATCTCTCCGGGCTTTACTCTCCTGCCCCCGCCTGCCAGAGCATTGGGCGAGATGGTATGATGGGGCGCCCGGAAGGGCCTTAAATCCACCAGTCCTTCTTTTCCGGTCAAAAGCCCGCAGGCGCTGTACACTCTGGAGATCTCCAGACTCTCCTCCAGGGTGAGCCCGGGCAGGATCGAAGGCATCCGCCTGGCCACCATGGTCTTCCCGGCGCCTGGGCTTCCCACCATCAGCAGGTTATGCATGCCAGCTGCCGCCACTTCACTGGCCCGCCGTACAAGCCGCTGGCCGTTAATCTGTGAAAAGTCCGGCTCCGGGCTGGCAGGCTCTTTTTCCAGGCAGCATATGCTCCCGGTCTTTTGGGCTTTCATCAGGCAGGCCTTTTGCGGCTGTTTTAAATAAGCAATCACTTCTTCCATATCCCTGACAGCCACAATTTTCACATTCGAAATCAAAGATGCTTCCGCAAGATTCCCGTAAGGCACCATGCAGTGTGTAAATCCCTGTTCCGCTGCCTGTGCCGCTGCCGGAAGGATGCCTTCCACTGGCTGGATTTTTCCATTCAGGCGGACTTCGCCCATCACCAGCATGGACGTCAGGCTTTCGGACGGCACAATGCCAAGCGCTGCCAGAATCGCAGCGGCTACCGGCAGGTCAAACGAAGACCCGGTCTTTTTCATGTTTGCCGGAGACAGGTTAACGGTAATCCGCTTTGCCGGCAGGCTGTAGCCGCAGCTGCGCAGCGCCGTCCTGACCCGTTCCCTTGCTTCCTTTACTTCCGAAGCCAGAAAACCTACCATTTCAAACATCGGCAGCCCGTCGCTGACATCCGCTTCCACCTGCACCGGAACGCTGCTGATTCCGCGTATAATCGCTGTTGATACAATGCTGTACAAATAAATTCTCCTTTTTTCAATGTGCAGGTATTTCTGGTTTTGCTGCAGGCTCTGCTGCCTGGGGATTTTCTGAACTGCCGCGCCTTTAAGCAAAGGCTGGGAACCGGCGGAAATTTCAAGAATCAAAAAAGATATGGTTATCGTATCATAAATCTGGCAGCCTGGGAAGGGATTTATGGAATTTTAATGTTTGCAGCCAGTTCAGCTTTATACTTCTTCTTCAAATATTTCATTCTGCTTCAAGCGGCGTAATCAGCCGTAATTTCTCATTTTGCGGGTCTTCAATAATATGCGTGCTTCTGTTCAGGCTCGATTCTGAAGTCAGCATGGTTCTTGCCGGCTTTTCGATATCATCGGGAAAAGCAATAGCCCCTTCACTGAATACATACTCATGTCCTTCTTTACTGATTCTTCCTTATGGAAAGAATGCCCTTCTGCCTGCGTGTATTCCTTTTTCATAGTTCTCCTTTTCCGAACATCTGTTCTGTGAAATCCTCACTCAGAACAAACCCTTCCCGAAACCTTCTCACAGGCTCTTTTTTCCTGCTCACAAAAAATACCATGGAGCTGTCCCATGGCACGATTTCAATCTCTGCTAACGGATGCCGGACGACAACGGGATTTTCCCAAATGCGGTTATCATCCGCACCCGGCAGCGGATATTCCAGCACCTGTTCGAGGGCAATGCCTGTTTCAAACCCGGATAAAACGCCCCAGATCCACTGCAGGTGCCGGTGGCTTCGAAGCATGTCCGACAGCTGCGTGCCTGTCAGCCAGCAAAAGCGGATGCCATCTGCTCCCCACGCCATTCCTGTTTCTCCCTTTCCTGAAACAGGCAGGGACTGCGCCTGCCTGAATCCCTGCCTGTTTACACATTCCCGCTCTCTAAGCACACCCGCATTTTTTCCAGCGCCCGCTTTTCAATCCGGCTTACATAAGACCGCGAGATGCCAAGCCGTCCTGCAATCTGTTTCTGCGTCACCGGCTCATCGTCCAAAAGGCCGTAGCGCAGAATAATGATTTCCTGCTCCCGGTCTGTCAGAATCCGGGGCAGAAGCTTTTGCAGGTAACTGATTTTTCCGTTTTTGTCCATGCGTTCAATGACATCCGGTTCTTCACTCTCTATGATATCAATAAAGTTAATCTGGTTGCCTTCTTTATCTGTGCCAATCGGTTCATAAATCGATACTTCCCTTGCTGTCCGGCGCTTTCCGCGCAGATGCATCAAAAGCTCGTTGTCAATGCACCTTGCCGCATAGGTAGAGAGCCTGGAGCCTTTCTCCGGCTGAAACGTCATAACCGCCTTAATCAGGCCAATCGTGCCGATAGAAATCATTTCCTCCATGTCTTCCTCTGCATTCTGGTACTTTTTTGCAATATGCGCCACGAGGCGCATATTATGCACAATCAGTGTATTTCGGGCCTCAAGGCTTCCTCCCTGCATTTCTTCTAAAGCTTTTTTCTCCTCCTGTATACCCAAAGGCGGCAGAAAAGTCTTCAAAAACCCGCACCTCAAAGCCACTTTCTTATATTCTATGTAGGTGCATGCCGCAGCGTGCCTTTCCAATTTTTAAATTTCAAATCCAGAAAGCTGTTTTCCCTCTTTTCAAGCCGCCGGTTTTCCTGTAAAATACTTCCCATGGAACGAATACTGACTTACCAGATAACAAGAGGTACTGCCGGACAGAGCATCCTGGCATTTTTAAAACAAAAACGCTATTCCCACAGCGTCATCACGCAGCTGAAAAAAACCGAATGCGGCATATTAATAAACGGAATCTGGGCCTATACCAGCCATATATTAAAGGAAAGCGACCTTCTGGCCATCCGGCTGGCGGAACCATGCGGTACAGATGCAGCCTGTCCGAAAGCCCTGCCGTTTCGCGTGGTTTACGAAGATGAAGACCTTCTGATTGCCGACAAGCCTGCCGGAATGCCCGTGCATCCTTCAATGGGGCATTTAGAAAACACGCTTGCCAATGCCGCAGCCTTCCACGCCATGCAGCGCCGGGAATGCTACCCGTTCCGCTGTGTAAACCGCTTAGACCGCGACACGAGCGGCCTTGCCATTATCGCCAAGCACGCTTACAGCAGCTGCGTGCTGAACCAGCAGATGCGGGAGCGCGCCATTCACCGGACGTATTATGCAATTGCCGAAGGAATTACGGAAATATCAGGCACGATTGATGCCCCGATTGCACGGAAAGCACCGTCTGTGATTGAACGGACGGTCGATTTTGCCAGTGGAGAGCCGGCCGTTACCCATTACGAACGGCTGGCCCTGCCGAAACGGGCTTTCGTTTTTAAAGCTCTGGCTGGAAACCGGGCGCACACACCAGATACGCGTGCACATGCGTTACTGCGGACACCCGCTGATTGGGGATTTTCTCTATCATCCCAATCCCGGGGATTCCGGCATGAAAAGACAGGCTCTCCATGCCGGAAACCTAACGTTTTATCATCCGGTTACCGGACAGCTGCAAAAGGCCTTTGCCCCGCTTCCCGAAGATATGATGCAGTTATTCCCGATGGACATTGCGCAGCAGCCGTAAAAACGCCGGTGCCTTTTTCTTTCGCAGGATATGCTGGCGGATATAGGCAAACGTCTCCTCCTCGCCCTTTTCCGCCAGCATATGGAGCAGGATTTCCAGCTGCTTTCTTGTAGCATCATGCACGACCATATAAGATTTGCGCTTTTCATAATAAGCTAACGGGTCACTGTCGCGGTACTGGTCTCCCCGGTAGTTTTTGGACGCGCTGATGCGGTCTGCAAACATTTCAACCAGATATTTTACAGGCATTTTCATGCCGGTCACATGCCGCTGCTGCGGGTCAGGTTCTGCGGTATAGTCAATCCAGTATTCCGCGTGATGCTTATTGCGCCCCTTATGATGCAGCCACGCCGTGGAATAGCCAAACCTTTCCCGCTCCCCGTTATGCGGGCTCTGGCCTTCCCTGTAATAGAGAATGCCCGTGCGCAGCTCCGGCCATGTATACTTGGACAGGTCATGCGTCAGTCCCTGCCAGTACAGGCCGAGCCGGAAGCATGCCTGCATAACCAGTTTTTTATGATGACCTATTGTTTTGAAATGTTTGACAGCATTTGCAATGTAATTCATAACCACTCACTTCCCGACTAAAATTAAAATTGCCTGTCCCGGCACTTCTATCTGGTACTTCTTTTCCAGAAGCACGGGCGGCTCGCAAAACGGCATGTCTTTCTCTGCCGTGCTGACAGCCAGGTACCAGCGGCGCTTCTGTGGCAGCTTC
>CAJTSV010000028.1:25852-31426 GCA_910579075.1 uncultured Eubacterium sp. | reverse complement strand
GGCTGCGCGGCTGCTCGTGAAAATTCATCCCGACATAAATAAAATCATCCTCCGTGCCGTCTTCCCGCAGTGCGTAGGCACCATAATACAGCATTCCAATCGCATGCGGGTACAGGCCCGGGGACATCACCCAGGCATTTTCCCCGTGATAGGAAAGGTCTGGAAAGCCTTTCAGCTTGTAGTCGCACATCTGCATCGGACGGCTGCTGCTTAAAACCGGATGATTTTTGCGGAATGCCATCATCTGGCGCACAAACTGCGCAAAAGCCGCATTGCGCTTTAAGCTGCTCCAGTTTACCCAGCCGGTTTTATTATCCTGGCAGTAGCAGTTATTATTGCCCTGCTGCGAATTGCCAAATTCATCTCCAGCCATAAAAAGAGGCACGCCCTGCCCAATCAGCACAAGCACGGCCGCATTGCGCATCTGCTTTCTGCGGTATTCGACAATGCTGCGCTTGCGGGTCGGCCCTTCCACGCCGCAGTTGGTGCTGAAATTCCAGATCAGCCCGTCCTGGTTGCCTTCGCCGTTTTCCTCATTATGCCTGCGCTCATAGCTGAATAAATCTGCAAGCGTAAACCCGTTATTTCCTGCAATGAAATTAACAAATCCAAATACCGGATTCTGGCGCTTTAACTGGTTTAGCAGCTCCTGCATGCTGCCCCGGTCCTGGCTTAACAGCTTTCTGGATGCATACAGGAAATCTTCATTGTATACAAACAGGCGCGGATAAGTACACTGTTTTTCAAACAGGCGCTCACTAAACCCTTCTGCAAACAGCTTTGTACGCCTCAAAATCAAATCCTGTGCCATGGCATTGACCGGCAGCGCTGCCCCGAGCAGGTGAAAGCCGTCCACATGGTATTCCATGACCCAGTAGCGCAGGATTTCCACTGCGATGTTCTGGTTCATCTTTTCGTCAAAATACATCTCTAAAATGCATTCCATGTGGTTTTTATGAAGCGTGCGTATGAGTGTTTTCAGCTCGGCAGAAGGCTCCCCGGCCGCACTGTAAGAAGCCTTTGGCGCATAATAATCCCCCGGCACATAGCCCCAGCAGTTTACCCTGCACGCAGCTTCCATGCTTTTTCCGGTCCCGTTTTTTTCCAGCGCAAGCCCTTCCATGGCATTTTCGCTCCAGCCGTCCACATCCTGTCCGGCTGGCTGCTGCGGCATCAGTTCTTCAAATTCATAGACCGGCATCAGCTCCAGCGACGTGACACCGAGTTCTTTCAGATATGGTATTTTATCCGTAACTGCGGCAAACGTTCCTTTTTTCCTGCCGGCAGCTCCCCCGTCCATCGTAAAGCTGCGCACATTCAGCTTGTACATAATCATTTTTTCCCGCGGAATTTCCGGGAAACGGTCACCCTGCCAGTCAAATTCCGTAAAATCAAAGCCTGCACGCACGAAAAGGCCGTCCTGCAGCCGCCTCGCATCCTTCCATATTTCCCGTCCGATAATTTTGCACGCATGCTGGTCCGGTACTGTCTGCCCGTCTATTTCATAATGATAATTTAATTTTTTCCACTTTAGTCCCTTAATTCCAACAGACCTCAGTGCCCCGATACAGTATTCGCTGGGAACCGGAATGCGTACCGGCTCTTTTTCTGCCGCATACAGCCAGATGGCACATTCCTGCTCCTTTTCCCCTTCGAATGTAAAATACACCGTATCTGCGATTCTGGAGACACCGATTTTTGCGTAATTTCCCTCAATGATTGTATATTCCATACTCATGCCTTCTCCTGTCTGCCTATTATCCGGAAACGAATCTTGTCTTGTGTCCCGCTCTGTCTTATGTCTCTGTGCCTATTATAGCATTAAGTTTTGGCATTTGTATATCTTTTTCTTAAAAATCATTTCATTTCTTCCAGAAAGCAGGAAGGCTCTGCTTTTCTGCCACGTGCTGTTTTGACATAAAAAAGATACAGTCTCTTTTTCGCCCGCGTCATTCCGACGTACATCATCCGCCGTTCTTCCTCAAGCTCTGCTTCGAGCACGGCTTTTTTATACGGAATCACGCCCTCATTGACATCCGCAATAATCACAATATCGTATTCCAGGCCCTTCGAGCCATGCAGCGTCATAATACTGATGCAGTCCTCCTGCACCTGCTGAACCTGCTGCTTCTGTTTTAATTCCTCTGCATAATCCTGTGTAAATTTTATCCAGTCCGAAAGCGCATGGTACTGCTTCGTGCTCTCCTGAATCTCGTCCAGCACTTCGAAAAGCTCTCCCTGCGGTATCTGGCGCTGCATGGCATACTCTGCCAGGTAATCCTCATATCCACAGGCTTTGCGGATATAATTGACGGCAGCATACGGCGTAATTCGGGAAATGACCTGCAAATCATAAAAAAGCTGCTCTATGCGCTCCGCAATCCATGGCTGTTCCCGGTAAAAATCCATCCACCTGTCAAAATCCACTTCCTGCTGCTCCAGGCTCTCCCTGCTGAGATACCGTTTCGGGCGGTTCATAATGCGCAGGAAATCCTGGCGGGCGCGGCTTCCAAGCGCAAGCCGCAGATAAGCCAGCAGGTCTTTTGCAATCCAGTGGTCATATACATTTGGAATCCGCTCTTTTGTGCGGAATGGCAGGTTATACTCCATCAGCTTTGCAATCAGCGGGCCCGGCTGGGTATTTGTCCGGTACAGCACGGCAATCTGGCTGTAGCTGCCGCCCTGCCCTGCATGGGAACGGATGATATCGATAATGGCCTGATTCTCCTGCTGCGCCTGCTCAAAGCAGGTACACGAAAATGCAGGCTTATCCGATACAGGAGCCGCACTTTCAATCTGCTTTGCAAAACGGTTTTTATTATGGGCAATCAGGCAGCCGGCTTTTTGAATCACCTCTTTCGGGCAGCGGTAATTCACAGACAGCCTTATCACATCGGCAGACGGATAATCTTTTGGAAAATTCAGCATCAGCTCCGGCCTGGAACCGCGGAAACGGTAAATAGACTGGTCATCATCTCCGACCACAAACAGGTTTGCAGCATCTCCGGCCAGCAGGCGTACAGCATCATACTGCAGGCGGTTAATATCCTGAAATTCATCCACCATAATATACGAAAATTTCTGCTGCCACGCATGGCGGATATCCGCGCGCTGCTCTAACAGCTCTTTGGTATATACCAGAATATCGTCAAAATCAATCAGGCGGCGGCGCTGCATATATCCTGCATATTCCCGGTACACAAGCTGGAATATATCCCTGCCGCAGTGCATTGGATAATAGTGCTCCAGCGCAGCCCCGCTGTTTTTGAGCACGCTGATTTCACTTAATATGCTGCTGGAAAACTCGGTTTCGTCTTCGCATTCAATCCTGTTTTTTGCAATGATTTCCCGCATGAACTGATATTTGTCTTCTTCGCGGATGATACTGGATGCAGAATAATGATAGGCATGCTTTAAGATAGTAAAAAAGACTGCGTGAAACGTGCCAAAGCTGACTCCCCGGTAACGGCCGGCCGTCATCTGCTCAAAACGCCGCTGCATTTCCATCGCTGCCGCTTTCGTAAAGGTGACGACTAAAATGCTTCCCGGCGCAATGCCGCAGCGGGCAATCAGCTGTTCGGTGCGTTTCGTAATAACCGCGGTCTTGCCGCTGCCCGGCCCTGCAAGAACAAGGCACGGGCCGCTGGCATGAGATGCGGCTTTTATCTGGGATGGGTTCCATTTCATTGACAGATTTCCCATTATGCACGGTGCATGGAGAATTTATCCATTTCGTAATTGCCGAGATTTCCATGCACATTCCGGTCATCTGCCTGTGACAGCAGCGCTTCCCGGTTCTTTTTCGCTTTTATCTGGTCCTGGAATGCACTCGGGCCGCCTACACAGCCGCCGGTACATGCCATGCCTTCGATAAAGTCTTCCTGCAGTTTTCCGGCTTTCATCAAAAGCAGTGCTTTCTTGCATTCCGCGGCACCATTTGCCCTGCATACTTTTGCATCCATCTCCTGGTCTGTTTCCTTTAAGCACTGAAGCACAGCTTCTGTCACGCCGCCGGAATTGCCAAACCGTTTTCCGAAAATACTGGATTCCTGGTAATCGTTTTCTGCCGGCTCCAGCGTGATATCCTTCACCTTCAAAATCGTGCGGATTTCACTGTAAGTCAGCACGGCATCTGCATTTCCTTCAATCTTCTGGTCTTTGACTTCTGATTTTTTGGCAATGCAGGGCCCGATAAATACCGTATAAGCATCCGGGTCTTTGGACTTAATCATGCGCGAAACACCGCACATCGGAGAAACCGTCGTAGATACATGGTCATTCAGCTCCGGATAAATATTATGTACCATATTGACAAATGCCGGACAGCAGGAAGTCGTCATCTTCTTTCCTTCCTTATAAGCCTCTGCCCATTCATCTGCTTCGCTGGCTGCGGTCATGTCTCCGCCAAGGCCGACTTCTACCGTATCTTCAAAGCCTATTTTTTTCAATGCTTCTTTCCAGCTTTTCATGGTAATGTCTGCACCGAACTGGCCTTCTGTGGCTGGCGCAACCATTGCATATACCTTTTTGCCGGATTTGAGCGCTTCAATTACATCTACGATAAAGGTCTGGGAACCGATGGCACCAAACGGACAGTTATGGATGCACTGGCCGCAGCGGATGCATTTTTCCTTATCAATAACCGAAACGTTGTACTCGTCATATGTAATCGCATCTACCGGACATGCTACCTTGCAAGGACGCTTCACGCCGACAATCGCATTGTACGGGCATGCCTTTGCACACTGGCCGCATTCCCTGCACTTGGACGGGTCGATATAGGAACGGTCACGGCCCATGGTAATCGCCCCGAACTTGCAGGCGTTCATGCAGGCCTTTCCAAGACAGTTCTGGCAGTTGTCTGTAACGGTGTAACTGGAAATCGGACATCCTTCACAGGCAGAACTGATAACCTGAATGACGTTTCCATCATCCTGCGAGCCGAGATTTTTGCCTTCTGCCAGGCGCACTCTCTGGCGGATGATTTCCCTTTCCTTGTAAATACAGCAGCGGAACTGCGGTACCGGGCCTGGAATCAGCTTTTCCGGAATAAAATCGCGCTTTTCTTCCAGCGTTCCGTCAAAAGCCAGCTTTGCTACTTCATACAGCACGTCATGCTTGATTTTAATGACATTCTCATCATTGTACATACCATTTCCCCCATCTGTTTATTTTTTCTGCCAGCCTGTATCTGTTTCCCATGCAGCTTCCAATAATTGTTATTTTTTTAACAATCTCTCAGATACCCGTACTGGCCATTTCTTTCCGATAGTCCTGATTATAATATAATTTTCCCAAAAAATCTACATATTCTGCTTTATTTCATAGCTTGTACTGAAAAAAAAACTTATGCCCTGCAGCATTTTGCAAATGAATCCTTGTTGTTACTATTCACAGCCAATTTACCCTTGACAAGATTTTCAGGAGATGAGGCTGTAAATAGTAACGTTCGCAGGCTCATAGGAAAAATCTGCCTTGCAGATTGGAGCCTGCTCACCCCTGAATCAGCCTGGCAGCTGCCTGAACAGCAGAGTGTTCAGGCAGCTGTGAATAGTAACTCCTTGTTACTATTCA
>CAJTSV010000028.1:21750-25842 GCA_910579075.1 uncultured Eubacterium sp. | reverse complement strand
TTACCCTTGACAAGATTTTCAGGAGATGAGGCTGTAAATAGCAGCGAATCCTTACAAAATATTACAATTTTTGACTGACTGTGTCTGGGGCAGGCACATCAGCCAGACGCATGGAATTTTCAAATATGCTCTAATCTATGCACCAGTTTTCCATTTTATGCATATTTTATACTAAAAAGAATCAGGAGTATTTTTATGAGGAACTGTTACCAGCCAGCCGGCTGCGGCGCTGTGCCATATGCCGCAGCTTCCAGCGGATGCCCGAATGCAGTCAGCTGTACCTGCCACCTTGCCATTTCCACCGTGCCATGGCAGCAGCTTGCCAGCACCTACGAGCCGGAACAGGCATTTCGAACAGGCACGATTTTCCCGGAGCTTGACAAACCATTTCTTGGAAGGAGCGTGATGCGCGGATGAACCAGGCCAAAAACAGGCAGGAATTATTTTCCTGGATTAATAAGGTAAGCTTTATGGCTTACGACATGGCGCTTTACCTCGACACCCATCCGGATGACCAGAAGGCACTGGAATTTTTCCAGAAATACAGCCAGATGCGCCGCCACGCACTCGACACTTACGCAGCGCAGTACGGGCCGCTGAATATGGATGTAATCAATGACGACGACCACTGGTACTGGGCTGACCAGCCATGGCCATGGGAAGGGGGTTACTGCTAAATGTGGAATTATGAAAAAAGACTTCAGTACCCGGTAAACATTTCCGTGCCGAATCCGAAAATCGCACAGGTTATCCTGTCACAGTTCGGCGGCCCGGACGGCGAGCTGGCTGCATCCATGCGCTACCTGGCACAGCGCTATACCATGCCTTTCCGCGAGGTGGCAGGGCTTCTTACCGATATCGGTAGTGAAGCCTCAGAAATGGAGTTTTCTGAGGCTTCAGCTTTTTTCGCCTCAGTGTGCGGGGGAGCTTCCATTGGACGCTTCCCCGCGAGCGTTTCTAAAGCCCCCGTAACGCCCTTTGCTGCCGTAAAGCTCCATTTATGCGGCAGCATCTTCAAATAAACATCTATATGGTTTTTATCGCTGATTACCATCTTATCGAGTATCTGGGTGTAGTATTCGTCCTCGTACTGGATACCGTTAATCAGCTCGTCAATGGCGTTCTTTATATCCTCCATCAATTCCCGCTGTTTGAGTATCATCGTCTGCTGCTGCTCAATTCTCTCCGCCATAGACTTTAGCTTTTCAATATCCTCGTCATACTTGGCTCTTAGAGCCGTGAACTCGGTTTTGTCTATGTTGCCGCTTGTATAGAGGTCTATAAGACCTGTACGCTTTCTCTTAGCTTCTTCGATTTTCTCCGATAAGGCACTTGTGCTTGTTCCTGTTAGGTCTATCCGCAGACATAAGTCAATCGTTCTGGTGAGATTATCGACAACTTTCTGGCGGTTGATTTTCAGCTCCCTGCAAACAAGGTACAGCAAATAAACCGCATCCTCATTGCGGATACTCTCACCAGAACAGCCTGCTTGATTGCCCGCCTTGTCGATGTGCGGTCTGCCGTGTTTTGCCGCTTCATAGCAACGCCACGCCTTGTATCTGCTTCCGTCTTTACGGGTCTTATATCGGGCGACATAGCTTGCTCCGCATCTGCCGCATTTGATTTTCCCAGAGAACGGATAGCGGTTGCTGTGTTTTGCCTTGCCCTCCTGCGAAAGCGATTTTGCATCCAGAATGCGGTTTGCCTTATCGAAAAGCTCACGGGAGATAATCGGCTCGTGGTGGTCTTTGAGAATGACAAATTCCTCCTGTCCTCGGTTGTATTTCTTTTCGTGAGATAGGAAGTCTGGCGTATAGGTTTTCTTCTGTACCAAATCTCCGCAATACTTTTCATTGCGGATAACACGGAGAATAACCGTATTCTGCCATTCCTTGACACGCATAGGCTCAATACCTTCCTCCCGAAGTTCACGTGCGATAACATGAGTGCCTTTTCCCTCGTCTGCAAACTTGTGGAAGATAAGGCGGACAATTTTCGCTCCCTCCTCGTTGATAGTCATTTTCCCGTCCTTTACATCATATCCGAGCATACTGCGTCCGAACACAACACCTTGTTCCATCTGGCGTTTCTGTCCCCATTTCACACGCTCGGAAGTCTTGCGGCTTTCTTCCTGTGCGATAGAAGACATAATGGCAAGACGAAGCTCCGCATCGCCGTCCAGGGTGTTGATGCTGTCGTTCAGAAAGATAACGCCGACACCGTGCTTTTTGAGGTCACGAGTATAGAATATACTATCAAGGGTATTTCTCGCAAAACGGGAAATTTCCTTTGTAATAATCAAATCAAAATCGCCGTTTTTTGCACACTCAATCATGCGGTTAAATTCTTTTCGCTTTTTCGTGTTCGTTCCAGAGATGCCCTCATCGGCAAATATGGCATAAAGCTCCCAATCGGGATTATGCTCAATATACTGGCGGAAATACCGCTGCTGGCTTTCAAAAGAATTGGCTTGGTCTTCACTGTCCGTGGAAACACGGCAGTAGGCGGCAACTCTTTTTTTCGTTGCCTGCATTTTTCTGTCTTGGTTTAAGAGTTCATATCGTAATGTTGGCATAAAACCTCTCCTTTCCCGACAATGACCTGCCGTAGTTTAAGTATAATGACTGCCTGCTTGTGTGTCGAATGTGCAAATTATGAATTTGCACATTTCTAATATGTAAAGAGCCAAGCGGTCAGGCTTGGCTGCGGTTTTTCTGACTGTATTGCTTTTCTATTTCCTCGATACAGCGGCTATATTGCGAATGGGTCAAAAGCTCCCGTTTTTCCAAAGAAGCAAGTATTGACTTTTGAAGATGCAGATAAAACGCTGTGTATGCCTGTTCGGTGATTTGCGGAGCAGGCTCTCCGACATAAATAAACTCACGACATTTCAATTATCAACACCACCTCGCTATAATGTATTCATTAGGGTTTGTACGATATAACAGAGGGGTTAGTCCTTTTTTGAAATGCCGATGCTGATAGCTAAATCCTTATCTGCTGACATCATTAAACGCCTGTCAAAAGTACCGATGTACTCTTGCAGGCGTTGTTTGCCGAGCGTTCTGATTTGTTCAAGCACTATGATAGAGTCTTTTTCAAGGCACTCGCAATCGTTCACAATGACATGAGTGGGTAAATCAGGCTTGGCGTGTTCCTTGCCCGTAATTGGCGACGGCATTCCTGACAATATTTTCCGTGTACCCAGCATGCGAACTTCAGGAAATACCGCTCGATGCCTCCATCGTCCAGGCCCGCCAGCACAGCGCCGGTGCCAGAAAGGACAGTCCCTCTGCTGAGACCGGACACAGCCGGGACGACGCCAGCACAAAAATCCATGCAGCCGTTGATGCATACGGTTATCCTGTCTGCATAATGATTAGTGAGGAACAGCGCAACGGCATAAACTTTGCCATTCCTGTCCTTGAGCATATAAATATTGAAAACAGCAGTGTTCTTGCAGACCGCGGGTATGACAGCAATAAGCTGATAGATTATATATATGACCGCGGCGGAGAGCCGGCAATCCCTTCCAGAAAAGGCGCTAAATTTCAGCGCCTGTGTGACTGGCGGCTTTATAAGGAACGCCTTCTGATGGAGAAATTTTTTCTAAAACTCAAAGCATTTCGAAGAATTGCCGCCAGATATGACAAGCTTTCATTTACCTATCCAGGATTTCCTGCACTTCCTCAAGGCCTGAAAGGAAGCCGCTGAAAAGTCATGCTGGATTTTATTAAACCTTCAAATTCTCTATACTCTCCTTCGTGAGACCAGTATATCTCACAATCTTTTCTATAGGCTCACCATCCGATATCATATTCCGGGCAATTTCAAACTTTTCTTCTTGTTTCGCTTCACGCCTTGCATTGTGTAATGCCTGTGCCTCATCATGCCTTGCTTTCGCACGGAGCCTTTCCTTCTCGCGGAATTCAGATGAAGCTGTAATCGTATAATAAGCATTGATTGCCTGGCTCATAACTGGCACCTCCTTCTCTTTAATCTTCTCTAATTCTTCTTCCGTTTCCGCCTTGAACAGCGAAAGCCACAGCAGTAACATATCATCTTCACCCACATCTGACGGCAGTTTGGAAA
>CAJTSV010000028.1:12737-21720 GCA_910579075.1 uncultured Eubacterium sp. | reverse complement strand
AGCAGTGTATGGCGCGTAACTTCCAGCGGCTGGAAGAAAGAATGATATTCTTCACATTCAAACAGCGGGAAATCTATAATACTGAGAACGATTGTGCGTGGCAGGGTGGAATAACCCTGTCCGGTTAGCAGCGCTGATGAAAACTCCCTTGCCCAGTAGTACATGACTCTCTCCGGGTAATCCCCCTCATTGCAGACCTGCACTTCCAGATCCACACGCTGGCCGTTCACGGTCATATTGATATCCAGCCTGCAGAATTTGTCCCCCAGATTCTCAGGAGGCATCTCCGGGTTCCGTATCACAAACTGCCCGATACCCTCCAATGGTATTCCAAGCAGATCTGCCACCAGCTTCTTTAAAAGTTCCGGGTACTGTACAAACAGCATTTTGAACAATGTATCTGTTTTAAACGTATATTCAAGTTTCCGCATGGCATCATCTCCCTTAAATCTTACAATCTCCTTTATGGATAGTATACCATATCCGATGACTGATTTCCATAAAGATTTTTACGGCCAGGTCACTCTTCATCTTCATTCAAAAGATATGTATAGGGACATTCCAGATATTTCACATCATGCCGCTTACTAATTGTAACAGGCGACAGGTTTATTTGAGCAAATGAATCCATTATTTTCTCCATATTCCGGCAGTTCATGGCTTTCTGGGCGAGACGGAGCGATTTCTTCTCCGGGATTAGAACCAGCAGCCTCCTTCTCATAATAATAGCCTCTCGGAATCTCAAAGCCTTATTTTATGCGGCTTCCAAGACCCCGTTTTTATAAATTCCCCCACTTTTTTAAATCACCCTGTCCATGGGGTCAAAAAATTTGTCCTTGACTAAGGGTACAGTTTAAATCCCGCATCCTCATTTTCATCATATTTCTTTATCCGTCCAACGTCGAAAAGCTATGTATCGGAAATCCCACCGTACCATGCCCGTCCAAAAATACAGTAAGTGGAACATTACCGCTGCTTCTCTGGGTACCGAAGAACTGGCACATCTGGAAATTATCTGCGCCATCGTGCACCAGCTTACCAGAAACCTGACACCGGACGAAATCGCGGCATCCGGTTTTGATAAGTATTATGTAGACCATACGCTGGCCCTCTGGCCGCAGTCAGCCGGGGGAATTCCCTTTAACGCGTGTGAATTCCAGTCCAAGGGCGACGCCATTACAGACCTGACGGAAGATATGGCGGCAGATGGTACGATTTTGTAAATACAACATTTGGGTTTTAAGAGACGGTTCTCCATATCTGATATACGATTACACCAGATATGAGAACCTTAGAAATTCCAATGTATTTCAACAGGTACTTCCTTAGTTACAGGGTCTTTTTTGCCGACCAGTATATAATCAATCAGTATTTCGACCGTTTCTCTGTCTAAGTGTTCGAGATTTGTATATTGCTCAATCAACTGACGTCTGTTGTCACCAGCCTGTATTTTCCTTTCGATAACATCAAGCTGCTTCTGCATATCTGCCACCAGTTTTTCAAGCCTGTTTTTTTCTTTCGAGAAGTCTTTGGATAAGTCCATGTAATCCTGTTCCGTAATAACTCCTTTTACCTTATCTAAATACAATTCACGAATACTCTTGATGTATTCTATGATTTTTTTCTGATAAACGGCAATTTCTTTTTGGAGGGTTTCTTTATCTCCTCGCAAGTCACTGTTAAAGACTACATTTTCTTCTAACTCGTCTTTATTGAGATAAGCTGCGGATAACTTGTTAAGCTCTTCGATTACCGCCTGTTCCAGTTTCGGAACAGAGATAAAAGAACCGATACAAGCGTCTTTCGCAATGTGACGGTTAGAACATCTTAAATAACGTCTGCCGTCTCTCTGTTTATTAGAACACATCGTATAGCCGCAATTCATACAACGAGCTTTTCTTGCGAATAGTCCTATTTTCCCCTCGGTAAATGGTTTTGCCTTTTGAGCTATCAGTGCTTGAACTTTCTCCCACAGCTCACGGTCAATAATTGGTTCATGGGTTCCCTCAACAATGTACCATTGACTCTTGGGTCTGGGCTTATTTTGCTTTGTCTTATAAGAGACACTGCCGTATTTCCCCTGTACCATGTTGCCAATGTAGATTTCATTTGCCAGCATATCCGATATAGCAAAATATTTCCATAAGGTACTGTTTTTCCTTTTCGGCTGCTGATAACGCAATCCGTGAATCCGTTTGTATTCCGTAGGATTTGGAATACCTCTGTCATTCAGCATACGGGCAATGGCTGTCTTTCCATACCCCTGTGAAAACAGGGTAAAAACTTCTCTGACGACCTGTGCAGCTTCTTCATCTATAATCAAATGTCCTTTTATATCCGGGTCTTTTTTGTATCCATATAAAGCAAATGCCCCAATATGATGTCCGTTTTTCCGTCTGTCTGTCAGAACGCTTTTAATATTGTCCGACATATCCTCCAAATACCACTCATTTACAAGTCCGTTAATTTGTCTTGACTTTTTATTTCCTTTATTAGCGGTATCTGCATTATCAACAATACTGATAAAACGAATCCCCCATATGGGGAACAGCCCGTGAATGTACTTCTCCACCAGCTCTAATTCTCTGGTGAATCTGGACTGTGTCTTACAAAGGATAATATCAAACTTATGCTCCCTTGCGTCTGCTAACAGTCTGTTAAATTCTGGCCGCCGCCTGTCTGCGCCGGCGTAATCATCATCACTATAAATACCTGTGACTTCCCAGCCTTGTTCTAACGAATACTGCAATAACATTGACTTTTGATTCTGAATACTGTTACTGTCGTCTGTTTCTGATTGTTTGTTTCTATCTTCTTCTGATAAGCGGCAATATATAGCAACCTTAGATTTTGTACTCATAATGTTTTGTTCTCCTTTTCAGGGAAGACAAAACAAACTATCTCTACATGATATGATTATACCATTTTTGAGACAGTCTGTCTATGATTTGGCAGGTATTCGCTGCCCTTTATTCCTTTCAAATTCATTGATTAATTCTATCCATTTTCGTGTGTATTCTTTTGTAAATGCCGCTTTTTCTTTTGTCTTAAACACATTCCTGCAAACTATTTTTGTACCATTTGCCAAGTAATCACCTCATTAGAATATATTACAAAGTATGCAAAAATGCTTGTACGTTATGAAAGAAAAAAAACTTAAGAGCATTCTCAAAACAATATTTTTAGGAGCGCAATTCACTTTATCATACTGAATATTGATACCATTCCCTGCTAAAATATTTTTCATAATCAGTCCTGAACCCGATAAGTTTTGAAAACTCCCTTTTAAATCCAAGATACACCCCGATTACCACGATTGCCATAAGCACCAGCGATTGTGCATTGCATAAAAACCAGTTGTATAAATTCTGTCCAAAATTCATTCTTCATTTCTCCTTTCAATTTTCTGTCTTTGAATCACTTCCTCTGGGGAAGTCGTCTGTTGTTTTATCAGTTTCTTATGACGCTCGGTTAGCTCCACATCATTTAAAATGTCTCTAAGAAAATGTGTGCCGTTGGCACGGTCAATCTTTTGCAGCATTTTCCATGCAGGAGCAACCTGCCTGTCTATCCAGTTCAGCGTCCGTGTGAGCGTATAAGGCTCTGGCTGCGTCGTCAGTTTCAAACGTCTGCGGTCAGAGCCGATAAAGTACGCCCATTTTTCGTTAGTTTTCCATTCGCTGCTCCGCTTGCCCACCTCCTTGTCAGCGAAACGGATATATCGGTTGATAATCGAAAATGCGGTACGTTCTGCGTCGTAATAAGTCAGCAGGTCACATACCGCATGGTAAGCTCTTTCATTTTTGAGCCGGATTTCAAATCGGTTTTTGATTTTTGTATCCCCTATGGGAATCCGTCTTATAATTCTCCATGAGCTTCATTATTTCCGAGCGTTCCATCATGCCGTCATAGAAACGGTCAATACAGGCAGTAATATCTTCCTTTTTGCAGCAGACTTCGGGCATGACAGCGGCGAGGTCGGCAAGGTCAGCGTTCTTCGGGTCTAACACATACATTACCGAATCACAGCGTAACAGAGTTTCGATAATGATAAGGATAAAATAGGTCTTTCCTCCACCTGTACCGCCAGCAATCAGCATGTGGGGGAGCTTGTCATACTCCCACCAGACATTTTTCATCAGCCGGAGCTTGCCCTTTTCTGCCCGTACAGCAGCTAAACCGGTAAATGCTGATATAATGAGCGTAACTATCCTGTACGGTGTAAGGTGAAACTGTATGCTGCCGTCGCTAAAAAGCGTGACTGAGTTCCAGTCGGTTATTATGATTGCCTTTAGGTTCAAAAGCAGCATTGCCATAAAGAACAGCATGAACAATGAACCAGCAGAAAAGCGGAAAACCAAAGATTTATCACTAGCTCTGATACAGTTTCCTCTCTTTTTAGATAATTGCATAATCTTTTCCTTTCCATGAAAAAAGCAGCAAACTCCGTAGAATTTACTGCTTGTGTAATATAGAATATTTAAGAATAAAATCAATAATAAACTGGGATTTTAAAGCTAAAACTCATATCTGGTTCCATGCGATAATAACAATCCGTCCGTCAATTTCACACATAAAATTATAGTGTTTTTATCATCAAAATTATTATGTCCGTTATCAATCCATTCAGCAAAGGCATTTTTCAGTTTCTCTGCAATCAACTGATTTTCTTCTCGCTTAAAATAGCCTAAATTAATACTATTTCCATGTGCTGTGAACCACTCGCCTGATATTGCAACGATTGGATTATTTTCTATCTGTCTCATTTTATTTGAAAGCGCATATGTAATAATATAAAATGCTCCATTTTCATAGTATGCATTTACACTTCTTACATATGGAACTCCGTCCTCAACTGTTGCCAATGCAATAACAGTGTCTTTTCCAAACCGTTCAATCATTATTTTTTCGGCTTCTGGACTTGTGTTTTTCATAGAGGGTTCTCCTTTACAATTTCCAACTTTTTTCATAGTAGTCGTCAAAAATGATTACATGATATATCAATCCAATTTTTGCAGTAGCTCCTTCAAAAAACCGCTATATCCATTCAACGCAACTATTATAGATGGCGGTGATTCTATTTTGTTCGTTTGAGAATTATAAACTGCATCTGTCTGTCCATCATAATCAAGCGCACCTATATTTAGGAGATGTGCTATTCCAAAATAATCATATTTCATACCATCATTTTTAAAACGCTTATCAGATTCATCAATTTCTAATAGCATTTTTAAGTATGGATAAAACGATTTTGAAATTATATTGACAGTATAAAAATACTCATCTTTGCTGATTTCTCCATTCACAAAATAATTAAATGCCTTTCCTATTAATTTCAGCTTATTATCATCATCGCATGAATTGACGATATACAGGAGTTGCTTCGATATCTTATTACATTCTTCATCATCGCTGAATTTTTCTCGCCATTTCTGATTTTTGTCTATGTTTTCAATAAAACTCTTTAATTTTTCCACAAAGATTCTATCACGAATATCCGTACCCTATAAAATGTCTACGTTCTTTTACAAATAAATTATAAATGCTTATCTGTATCTCTAGCACCATACAGAAAACGCCGTACTTCCATTACATCATCAATCACCACATAGTAAATAACGTAATTTCTCACATAGATTCTATAATACGGATAGTCTCTCTTTTTTGCGGAAACGTATGGTTCAAAAGCAAGCGGATTATTCAGCCTTTCCAGAATCGCCGCCTCTACATCATCAATCAAACGCAGCGCAGCGTCCTCATTCTTTAAAACATTGGTAATGTAACTCGCTGTACTGATTAAATCCTGTTCAAAAATCGGCAGATAGCGAAGATGATAAATTTTATTTTCCATGTATCGTACTCCTTACATTGCTGAATACGGTTTCATGGGAAAGCCTTTCTTCCGTCATTGCCGCCTGTCTGTCGGCTTCGTCAAGTTTCATCTCTATATCATCTGTCAGATTTGCGTATTCCTCCAAACTCAAAACTACCATAGCTCCGTAGCCATTCTTTGTAAGATAAACAGGTTTTCCACTGTTTACGATAGTTTCAATTTCCGGAAATTTATTTCTAAGGTCAGAAACAGGTCGAATTTGTATCATAATCCAAGCACTCCTTTTCTGTTTATTTTATCCTAATTTTATCAGAATATTATCGTATAGGCAATGCTTATTTATGATTCTTAATTTCCTTTTTATCATGCGGATTATGATTTTGTAGATTTCCCGTTGAGTGTCCGTCTCTATTTTTCAAGATAATATCCTCTGCCTTGATATACCAATCCACGTCTGCCCCCTGAAACGCAGCCGGAATACTCACCTGTATCATGCGCCCCTGTTCTCTGGATTTTAAATCGTAAGTGCGTTCCTTGATTTCTTCAGAAACCGTTCCGTCCTCATTCTGCTTATGCACCTCACGCCGCAATGCGGAGAACTTAAGCAGCCCGAACGTTTTTTCCTTGTCTATAATGATTCCATTTGCTAATCTCATAATCTCTGATACCTCCTTACGCTTTCACCATATCGTCAGCAGACAAAATATAGTTTGTGAACCCTCGGTTGCCAATTTTGTAACCCTCTGCGGTAATCTTCGGATTGATGAGCCGTACTTTTTCCTCAACCTCGAAATTCTTCTCTCCGGCGGTAGCAGGCAGCACCACGATAATGTCGTCGGCTCTCTGTACGTCCGAATACAGGTTGTAGCTACGGGAAATTACAGCCATACGCCCGTTAATTCTCCGCTGTTCTACCTTGTTCTCACCTGCAAATTCCAGATTCCCGAATGTCTTTTCCATGTTCGGGATAACATGCTTTAATTCCATATTTATTTACCTCTTTCTATGTTTCCATATGGGGAGCTGCACTCCCCAAACCCCTGGTGTACTGTTTTTTCCAGCCAATCAAAAAGACGATTGACCGAAAAGAAACAGTTTGTATGTCTCATATAACTGTATATTTTCAAAGCGGCGAACGGGAACAAAACTTCATATGCTGATTCCTTCCGTATTAATTATGACTTGCTTTCATACTGCGGTATTTCCTGTATGCCGTAAATACCAGTCCGGCAGCGGATAAAATTTCCTGTAATTGTCACCGTCTGCCCCTTATCCTCAACGTCCTTATGTTCTGCTACCCTGATAGGCTCATCAGGGTTCGTCACGTCGTACAATTCCTCAAAGATCACCAGCTCTTTTCCGGCAAGCGCACTGGCATTGAATGTAAAAGCAAGTTCCTTTCCAGCAAGCGCACTGGCATTAAAGGTAAAGAAAAGCTGCATTTCCATTTCGGAATCCTCTGCGGTAAACGTAAGGTCATTCTCCACAGGCTTTCCATCAATCAGAAGTTCCGTATTTTCAGACCTTACCATTTCCCAGCCTTTGAGCTGGTATTTTGTGCCTTTCTTTAACCCGTCCAAAGAAACCGTATCAACAATCGTCACTTTCTTACCTGCAATGATGGATTTTTCCCCGGCAGCCTTATCCGCAGCGGTCGTGTGAATCGAAAGCTCCGGCTCGTATTCGTCGGTCAGCGTTCCCAAGTCAATTACAACCTTATTTCTGGATACCACCACATCAAAGGCAGGAATCAGCGTCAATCCTTTGTTTGAATCACAGCGGACTTCCTCTATCTCGTATGTATCATAGGGCAGCGCACCTTTGCTGTCGTCCGGCTCTGACGTTCCGAACCAGATACCGTCCTCGCTGGATTTTCCGGCATTGGTATTGTTCTTGTGGGAAATCCAGTCAGCGGCAGCAGAAAACTGACCGTTTTTATCGGTTACAATCCTATGACTTTCCCCTGTCGTTTTGCTGGTAATTTTAAACGGCACGTCGGAAAGCCGCTTATGTGTGCCAGAACCGATTTTTACGCCCTCAATATCTCCACGCTTTATCTGGTTATAAACAGATTGTTCCGCTGATGTCAAATCTGCCATTTCCCCATTATTTACAATGTTAAACTCACGGGAAAACGCACCGTCTATCAGATACCCCTCCGGCGGCGTTGTTTCCTCAAGCCTGTAATGACCATAGGGGAGTGCGTCGGCGGCAGTTGCGGCGATACCGTCAATCCCTGTATGGATTGTCTTTACCACTTCATTCTTCTGATATAACTTCCCGTCAACCTGCACGGGATTGACATTCAGGGAAGTGATGGCAAAGGCTGTATCTCTGAAAGTTGCGCCGCCCTGTGGTTTCGTTTCTTTTGTTTCAAGGTCTCGTTTCTGGATTTTCACGCCGCCACGAATAACCTTGTCCGATACCAAGTAACGGTTGCCGCCGCTTAGTGTCGCAAGCTCCCCATTCTCCCTTATCTGTGCCGCATATATGCCTGTCACCCGTTCGGAAGTACCATTTACCTGCAAATATGCACCGTCCAGCAGATAGCCTTTCGGAGCAGCTTTTTCTTCTACCGTGATTGTGCCAAGCGGCAGACAGATAGAGCCATTTTGCATATAAAAGCTATCGCCGGAAACCTTGCAGGAATCTGTTAACTGTGTGATATAGCGGGTTATGCCGTCGCTGCCTTTCTCCGCTTTTGTCCGTGTCGTCCATGTGCGTGTCGGTGCTGATGGGAGATTGTCTCTGGTGTAATATCCGTCGTAATATTTCCAGACAAACTCTGCGCCCTCTAAGGCAGCGTTTCCTTGCGACGTGCCTTTTGCAGTATCCATATCCAGCTTGAAAAGCTCAATCTGCGTGTTTGTAGCTTTTGGCGTATCACTGACCTTTAAGGTAGTAGTCTTCACCAGCTTTAACCGTAAGGGTATGGACGGTCTTATCAAGCTGGAATCCTTTTGGAGCTTTTGTCTCTTTCACATAATATGTTCCAGCTCGTAATTCAACGGTATTTGTATTGCCGTTTCCGTCTGTCGTGAGAGTAGCGTCAGACTTCGTACAGCCTTTATCAGAATTTTCTGTAAGTTCCCTTTTCCTACTGCTAAATTCGCCCAGAACTGCCCTAAGTCCTGCCCCTCGCCAGTGTAG
>CAJTSV010000028.1:0-12723 GCA_910579075.1 uncultured Eubacterium sp. | reverse complement strand
ATATAGCCGCCGCAATCATAACGGTTTTTGTTTTATTTGGCAAAAGCCTTTGCATTGGCATAGAGTTCATTCTGCTCACTTTTAGGGATTTCATCATAGGCAGCATGCGTATTTTTATATCCCCAGCCTAAATGAACGCTTAACCTGCGCCATACGGTACACTGTTGGAGCAGGTAAGCCTGTTCAGCGGAATAATTTTTCGTATGTTTCTTGACGTATTCCAGATTGAGAGCCACGTCATTAATCTGCGCTTCGCTCAACCGTTCCGTAGCGTTCTTGCGTATTTTATTTCCAGATTGGAACGCTGCGCCTAGTTGGATACAATAAGCCGTCTTTCCGTCAGCTTTCAGCCATCCCTCTTCAAAAGTGGATTCTTTTGAGCCACCGTCTGTCACTTTGACAACCGTACCTGTGTGACCGTCTGAATGAGTGCAGACGGAATCAGCGGCATGTGTCTGTGTGACAGGCAATGTTGTAAATACGGTCACTATAGTAAGAATCGCTGTCAGCAACCGTTTCAAGATTTTTTCCATAATGTTATGATTCTCCTTTCGTTTTAGGTAAAAAAATAGACGCTCATTTCTGAACGTCTTAGGAGCTGAAAAAATTGGAACTATGCAGGATAGCTTGTTTCATCTTCTTTTTTCTCTATTTTTGTTCTTATAAAGTCGCAGCAGGAAATGGCTTGTACCACGAAAAACAACGCTTTTTCAAGGTTTTCCGCTGCTGTTGTCTTTACAAGGTCGCAGCAGAACAGAAAGCCCGCACTACCTATGACAATATCCTGCGCCTTGTCAAAGACCCGGAAGTCTGCGACCCAATCCGTTTCCTGCGGGAACGCGAAATCGTGCATTTCCAGCGTTTCGGCGAAGGGCTGAACATTGTAAAAGACCATCTCGACAGCAGGAATTTCTATGCATTCAACCCGGAATTTGATATCCGGCAGAAATAACCAGGCTGAAATATAAAAACATCCAGGCCGCTTATGTACCTCTAAAGCGGCCTGGCTATTCTTTTTATGCAAGACAATACAAATCAGACAGCAGCTGCTTTACAAAAAAGCCATCTTCTCAAATTCCCTGAGATATCCGCCTTCAATCAAAACCTCTTTTCCCCGGAAAGCAAACCCGTACACGCGGATTTTTTTCTCCGGCACGCCTTTTTCCCTTAACAGTGCCGCATACTTTTTATCCAGTATCTGAAGGATTGCTGTACGCGCAGTATCTTCCAGGCTTTTTTCCTTTCTTGGGTTATATACCTTAAATTCAAAAATGATTCCGTCATCCTGCAGGCTGCGCGGCTCGAACAGCAGGTCATACCTTCCAAAACCGCTTTCACGGTTCGAGGTGATGACATACTCTTTGATAAAATCGTTGTATGACGACCTGCATGCACCGAACCACCCGCGTATCATCTTCTGAAACACCATTCCAATCTCAAGATTGGCAAGCATCAGCTCATATTCTGCCGGTTCCTCGAAAAGCCCGTGCCCCTTATCTGAAGGATGGATATCTGTAATTTTCAGATATCCGCCGGCAAGGAGCAGGCTCCAGACTGCCTCATCGCTTTCATCCAGCTGGCCAGACACAACCTGTTCATCAATGGCTGTGCAGACAGCCCTGCCATGCAGCAGATCCTCCACGGCCGTTTTCATTCCCGGGCTTCCTTCCTGTATAATCCTGCCAATCAGTTTATTGGAGCTGGTATTTGCCCAGTAAGGTGCAAACTTTTTTTCATCCAGATACTGTGTAATCGACCAGGGATTGTAAATGCTCCTGCAGTCTCCAAACCGGAAGCCGTCATACCAGCGCCTTACCTCACGCATATCATCCTGCAGCCCGAATTCTTCCAAAGCCGCAGACACCTCCTGTTCTGTAAATCCAAACACGGTTTCATATTTTCTGGATGTCGCTGTTACTACGGTCAGGTTATTCAGGTCGGAAAATACTGGCATATTTTTTTCTTTGCCATTTCATAATCATCCGCCTTAACGGCAGCAAAGCTCAGAAAAATAACCGGGCAGGTTCCCTGCATTCCCCCATGCGTTTGTCTTTTGCATGTTCCAGGTGAAACTCTGCCAGCAGGCCGTTTATCTGTCAAAGCAGCTTTAAAAGTGTTGTCTTTCCCGCACCGTTTTTTCCAACCAGCCCTATCAGCTGCCCGCTGCGCATTGTGGCAGTGACATTGCAGACGGCTGTTTTATCTTTGTATTTTTTCGTCACGTTTTCCAAAACCAGCTCCATGCGTCATTCCTTTCCCTCTGTTTCCGATTCTTCTGTTTCCGGTTCTTCTGTTTCCGGTTTTTCTGCCCGCCCTGGTAATTCTGCAGGCGGCCTGGCCGGGGGTTCCAGCAGGATGCTTTGCGAAAGCCCGTCCAGCAGCTCTTTTGTAACCTGAATCCTGAAATCTTCCAGCCTATAATATTTCATGGCTTTGCCGCTTTTTGATATTTCCATTGCACTTGTGACAAGCCTTGCCGCTTCCAGCTTTTTTAAATGCATATACAGCAGCGGCCTGCTGATATTTGCCAGACGGGCCAGCTCACTCACATACTGGCGCCCCTGCGCCAGTATGCCGGTAATTTTTATCCGCGCCGGGTGTGAGAGAGCATCAAAAACGCTGATATAGTCCTCGTATTTTTTCAGGTTTAAATCTCCAACAAAGTTTTCCATAATCAGACATCTTTCATCATTTTGTCAATTTCTTCCACTTTTTCTTTTACGGCCTGCAAATCCTTTTTCATTTCTGCATTCTGATGCCGCATCTCCTCTGCCAGGCATTGAAGCCTCCCTGCCTGTTCATTGCTGATTCTGGCTGCCTTTACCATGCCCCTTATTACCATGGCAGCTGTCAGAATCAGAAAAAATCCGGCTGAACCTATAACAGGCATCATCACTGCGATATTGTTCATTGCTGTTCTCCTTTCAGATAAAAACGTATAAAAATAAAACTCTAACATGTATAATAATTTTATTACACATGTTAGGATTTGTCAATCTTTTTTGAGAATATATCCGTCAAAAAAAGAAAGCCCGCATCCGCGAAGCTTTCTTTTTGACTGCCCTGTCACCCGTTTTTATCCTATTTCAATTTTCAATTCTTTTTTCTTTCCAATCCGGCTGTCTGGCCGCTGCTCATGCACACACAGACGGAACATCCCATGCTCTGCCGTCAGCCTGCATGCGCCGCCCTGTTTCAGGCTCCCAAACAGTATCTCGTCGGCAAACAGCGGCTTAATCTCGTTTTGTATGACGCGCTCAATCTCCCTTGCGCCAAACTCCTCGCTGATGCCTTTTTCCTGAACCAGCCTTTTTGCAGCAGCATCCGCTGTCATTGTTACCTGTTTTTTATCCAGCAGGCCCTGCAGGACACCCAGCTTTTTTTCTGTAATCCGCTCTGCCATCTGCGCATCCATGCCGCGGAATACGGCAATCCTGTTCAGTCGGTTGCGAAACTCCGGCTGAAAAGTACGCTTCACCTCGTCCATTACAATATCCGCACCCGCCTGCTGTCCCAAAAATCCAATTCCCGGCTTTCCAATCCGGCTGGCTCCCGCATTTGAGGTCATAATAATAATCACGCTGCAAAAATCCGCTTTCCGGCCCTGGTTATCCGTAAGCGTTGCATAATCCATCACCTGCAATAACACGTTGTAAATATCCGGGTGCGCTTTTTCAATTTCATCGAATAAAAGAACGGCATGCGGGTGCTTGCGGATTTTTTCTGTCAGCAGTCCCCCTTCGTCGTAGCCGGCATAGCCGGCCGGCGCGCCAATCAGCTTCGAGACGGCATGCTTTTCCTCATATTCGCTCATATCAAAACGTATCAGCTCCATGCCCAGCTCTTTTGCAAGGCATTTTGCAATTTCTGTCTTGCCAACGCCTGTCGGCCCGACAAACAGAAGGCTTGCAAGCGGCTTCCCTTCTTCCTGCAGCCCGGCTCTTGCAAATTTCACAGCATTGACTGCCTGCTCCACGGCTTCATCCTGGCCGAAAATCAGGCTTTTCATCCGTGCCTCCAGTCCGGCCAGCATTTGTGTCTCGTCATGCTCCACGGCCTGCTTTGGAATCTGGCAGGTTCCTGCCACGATTTCATCAATCAGCTCTTTGCCCACAAGAATCTGCCCGTCCCGCTGTCCCCGCCCGTCCGGGTGCATCCGGCAGCAGGCTCCTGCCTCATCCATCAAATCAATCGCTTTATCCGGCAGGAACCGCTCCGTCATATATTTTGCACTCATCTGTACCGCATATTCCAGCACGCCGTCCTAACAGACCCCGTGGAACTGCTCATAATTTTCCTTCAGCCCTTCCAGAATCCGGACCGCTTCCCCGGTGTCCGGTTCTTTGATTTCCACCTTCTGAAAACGGCGCACAAGGCTCCTGCTTTTTTCAAAATGCTTTTTATATTCCTCATAAGTCGTAGCACCGATAAACCGGATATGTCCGGCCGACAGGTACGGCTTTAACAGGTTTGAGACATCCAGGCTCCCGCCGTTTACAGCTCCTGCTCCGACAATCGTGTGAATTTCGTCGATATATACAACCGGCTTTTCCTCGCACGCAATGCTGTCCATGACTTTTTGAAACCGTTTTTCAAAATCGCCCCGGTACTGTGTGCCGGCTAACAGGCTCCCGATATCCAGGGAAAAGATTTTCGCACCGCAAAGGGGCTTTGGCACAGGGCCGTCATTCAAAAGCCTGGCAAGCCCGTATACAATGGCAGTCTTGCCAACGCCCGGTTCCCCGATATGGAGCGGATTGTTTTTTTCCCTGCGGCACAATATCTGCATGGTCCGTTCGAGTTCTTCCTTCCTGCCGACAAGAGGATTTACCCCTTCCAGCCCGTCATTGAGGCAGAGCGCATATTTCTCCCAGAAGGCCTTCTTTGTGCCTGCTTTTTCTTCCCTCTGCGGGCTTTTATCCCGGCACCCGTCCGGTTCTTCCTTTAAAACAGCCATCTCCTGCAGCAGCTGCGCATGCTCCACGCCAAGCCTTCGCATGTAATATACGGCATAGCTTTCTTTCAGCTGGTACATGGCATGCAGGACATGTGCCAGCTCCATTACCTGTCCGCCGCTGTTTTGCACGGATTCCCATGCCGCATCCAGCAGGCCGGCTGTCCCCTGTGACATCTGCGGCTTTGCGTGCTTCCCGGCTCCCGGCTGCATGTATTCTTCCAGATACGTTTTCAGGCTGCGGTCCAGCTCTGCCAGGCTGCCTCCGCAGTTTTCAAATGCCTTCGCAAAAGACGGATTCTGGCAGGTAACATACAGCAGCAGTTCCGGGGTAATATATTCAAAATGTGCATTCCCTGCAAGCCGGAACGATGCTTCCAGAATCCCGGCAACTTCTTCCGATATTTGCATATTGTGCATGTTATGCCTCCTCTACTGTCATGCGGAATGGAAATCCTTCTTCCTTTGCCCTGCTGACCGCTGCCGCTGCCTTTGTGACGGCGATATCATACGGGTACAGGCCCGCCGGGGCACTTCCCCTGTGGTGTACCAGCAGCATCAGGCGTTCCGCTTCCACAGCATCCTTCTGGAAAATCTCCATCAGAATATTCACGACAAACTCCATGGAAGTAAAATCATCGTTATGCATGATTACCTGATAATGCCTGGGCATGCGTATTTTTACATCTGTTTTTTCCCTTGTTTTTTCCTTGATTTCTCCCTCTGCGGACAAAAATGCCATCGTGCTTCTCCTTTCCGGGTTTCCTAAAAATAAACAGCTGCCGCTTCACAGACAAACACCACGCCGCAGCATAACACGGCAATTCCAATCATGCTGACACCGCGCCACGCCGCTGCCACGCCGGCAATAAGCGCAAGAATCCCGGCAAGCGGAACCTGCGGAGCCGTTAAAATCGCAGGAAACGTCATGACTGCGAGCGTGGCATACGGCACATAAAAAAGAAATGACCGTAAAAACGGATTTTTAATTTTTCCACGAATCAGTGTCAGCGGCAGGACGCGTATCAGGCAGGACACCGCCGCTGCTACAAAAATATACAGATAAATATTATGCTCCATTTTCGAAACCTCCTCATTTGACGATATCTGGCGATTCTTCTGTTTCTTCTTCATCCTTATCCTTCACCGGAAACAGCGCCGCTGCAATCCCTGCGATGGCCACTGTCAGAAGGCTGATTTTCATGCTGTCCGACATGCGGTCAAAAAGACTGATTTCCGATACGGCGAAGCTTGCCGCAAACCCGGCCAGCACAACACCCCCGACTGCTTTCTTATTTTTTGAAGCCGGAACAATAATCGCGATAAACATGCCATAGAGCGCCACGCTTAACGCACTGACTGCGGATGCCGGCAGCACATTTCCTGCTACAATGCCCAGTGCCGTGCCCATCGACCAGCCTGGCAGCGCAATGGCCATAGCGCCATAATTATAATACGGATTCAGCACCCCTGCCCTGGCAATGCTGATTCCAAATATTTCATCTGTAATGCCAAAGCCTGTAAAAAAACGGTGTACAATAGAAGTACCCGGGTGAAACTTCTGGCTCAGTGCACAGCTCATCAAAAGATACCTCATATTTGTAATGAGAATCACAAATGCCATTTCAAAATAAGGCGCATCTGCCATGATAACTGTAAATTCTGCATATTCTCCTGCCGAAGCATGGTTTAAAAAGCTGGACAAAAATCCCTGCACCGGATTCAATCCGGCTTTTTTCGCAACAATTCCAAGCGAAAATGCTACCGCAAAATAGCCAAGTGCAATCGGAATCCCATCCCGGACCCCGTTCCAAAAAGCATTCCTGTTTTGATTCATGCCAAACATCTCCTTTATCTTTTCCGTACCTGAATATTTCCGCAGCCTGTCCCCTGCTATTTCAGCTCTGCCGCTATGCTGCCCAGCAGCTCCCATGCGGCGTCACGCTCCCGCTTCTGCTCCTGGGTCAGCTCTTCATAAGGACAGAGCATCGGGTGCTGCCTTTGTGCATCATTGCGCACAGCCCCGTAGCCCCAGTTGTAAAAGGTATAAAAACGGAGCCACCGCATATGGTCAATCCTGCGGTACATCTCCTGCAAAGCCGCGGATTTTTTTGTAATACTGTATACCTGATAGGCTTTTTCCACGATGCTGGGTGAAAGCTGCGTAATCGTATCATCTTTTAACAGAATCCGTATTTTCATCAGAAGGTGGTCCGCGGCTGATATTTTGGACTCCCGGTGGAAATCGTCCAGTTCTTCCCAGCTGAGCGTCGGGTATGAAACAGACCTGCAAAAAATTTCATTAATCCTAATGGCTGCCCGGTTCAATGCCGTCCTCATAATCTGGTCAGGCGTATAGATTTCTTCGTTCGTCCCGAAATAATGAACCCCGGGGGCTTTCCTGTTATTATGCAGGTGAACCTGCCCGCGGATTTTATAATATTTGTTCAGCTGCCAGAAAGTGCTCCATCCCTGCGGCTCGTCGTCATGGCAGATAATAATCCGGTCTGCCCGTTCCAGCACTTCCTTTTGTGCCGCCCAGAATTCATCATGAAAAATCAGGGAATCCGATGTTTCAGACTCCCTGCCCATGGAAAACGTCTTATGCAGATGCCTGTGCATCGCAAGAAATTCCCTGGCATCCCCAAACACATGGTACGCCACATGCTGGCTGACTGAAAGAACGTTTGTCAGGACTGCCCGTTCCAGAATACAGCGCCCGTAATTCCCAAACCCGATAATGACAATCGTATTTTCATAGCTGCACAGCGGCCTTGAGCGCCAGTACTGCCTGGCACAGCAGTCATAGCTGTGAAAAAACCGGATATTTCCCGATAAATGCTCCTGGCCGTTTGTCGTCCTTGCATAGACTTCCACTGGCAGCGTATGTAAATCAATGGCACGGCTGTTGACGCCGATATCATTTTCTTTCATCAGAAAGACCCTGCACCGGGAACCCGTATTTTTCTTGCGCGCCACAATCCGGGCCGGAGACACATTGATAAACAGGCACGGATAATCCGGGAATTCCATCTGGTCGTCTTTTTTCTGCCCGAAAATAATAACCGTTTCGGGGTCTTCCTTATAAATATTTGCAGCCAGCGTATGAGCTTCCGGCCCGTAATCTGCAAAATAATACCAGTCCTTTTTCCGCTGAAACCCCAGCAGGAACAGCGGCAGCCCTTCGCTCGTCACAAAAGAAATCGAAGCACCAAACAGTGTCATCATAATACCGGCAGATAAAAACAAAAATACAACGCCCACTGCATGTCCCAGCGGCGTTACCGGAATCAGGTCTCCATAACCGACCGTAGTCAGCGTGACCAGCGAATACCAGAATGCATCGCCAAACGAATCAATGGCTGCACTGCCATCCGCCCGCTCAGACAGATACAGGACTGTCAGCAGCCCGATATAGATAACCGTTAAAACCATCGTCATATGGCGGTAAATTTTGTTTCTTTTTTTCATCAGGAGCTGTCTCCTTAAACTCTAAAATCTTCATTCATTTCCTGTATGTCCGAGTTTTTCAATTACACATGCATGTTCTTTGCTTTTCTTATCATAATTAATCCCTATCAGCAGAATTTCTCCCGGATGCTGTTTCAGCGCAGCCGGATATTTCTTTTCTTTTATCTGGCGGATGGCAGCCTGCGCATTCTGATTCCATTTCAGCTCTGCCAGCAGGGCCGGGTATTCCCTGGCATATTCCGGCTTCGGAAGATACACAAAATCCGCAAATCCCCTGCCAGCCGGCATTTCCCGCACAGGCTTCTGGTAATAACGCATAGAGCTTAAAAAAGCAACCGCCAACACGCTGCTGAGGGAGTTTTCATTGTTGTACTGGATAGCGGAAACATATTCCATATGGATTTTTTCCATGTTTTCTGCCACCGCAGCCTCATCCATATCCAGCACGGCATCCAGAAATTCCTCAGACTCTTTTTGAAACTGCATAAATTCATTCCACTGGTTATCTTCGAGCACAGAGAGAAATTCACTGCGGATTTCCTCGTTCGGAATAAACGCGGCCTGGTCACTGCGGCTGTATGCAAGATATCCAAAATGAATCAGTGCTGTCAGGACATCATCTTTCTTTTTAAATACAGTCATGTCATTCTGGTATGATGCTGTCTTTACTTTGACGCTTTCCCCGGACAGCATTGTAATCACAGCTGCTTTCAGTCCATCAAAATCCATATTTATCAGCGGGACAATGGATGCATAAGTCCCTGTATCAGACCAGTAGCTTTGATAATCCCCTTCCAGCATCAGGCAGACCGCTGCATTCGGATTGTATACATGATAACTGCCAAGCTGATATCCATCGTACCAAAGCCTTGCTTTCTCAAAATCCCTGCCATGCCTGATGCATAAATCCTTCACTTCTTCTTCCGTAAATCCAATATAAGGAGCCAGTACGCCCGGATTTATCATCGTATACTGGTAAAAATTATTCAGCGCTGACTGCGTCCGCAGCTTTTTAATCGGCAGGATGCCTGTCAGGTATGCAAGACGCAGGTATTTCGTCGGCTCCGTCCCCTTAAACAGCCCGCGCAGAAAAGCAATGTATGCTTCCTGTACTGCCTCATTCGATGCTTCGTCCCGAATGAGCACATCCCATTCATCCAGGATTATAATAAATTTTTTTCCGGACGCAGCATGAATGCATGACAGTGCATCTGCCAGCGACACGGTTTTTTCCGGCAGCATCCCCGCAAAGGCTTCCTGCAGTTCCTGAATCACGCTTTTTTTAATAAACGATACTACATTTTCAGCACCGCCAGCCGGTTCCATGCACCACTGCACATCCACCTGAATCACATCATGCTGATTCAGATGCTTCCAGAAGCTGTCGTCCCTGCTGACAGACAGGCCGGAAAACATCCGGCTGGAATCACAGTCCCTGCCGTAATAAGCAGCCAGCATATCCGCCGTTATGGATTTTCCAAAACGGCGCGGACGGCTGCTGCATATAAGCGCCTGCTTTGTATCAAGCACCTTATTCGTATACGTTATCAGCCCTGTTTTATCCACATAAATTTCGGAATTCAGCGCCGTCTTAAACGCACCGTTACCCGGATTTAAAAACCTTCCCATTCTCAAATCCCCTCTCTGATATCAGTATCAAATCCGTGCGTTCTTTTGCAAGGGCTGTCAGCTCATCGGTAAACCCGTTCCACGCAAACAAAATAAAATGCTCCCTGCGCATCCCGTTTTTCCAGCACACCTGCCTGGCTTTCTGCTCCAGGCTGACCAGCACGCTGCGTCCTGTCCTGCCTGACCAGTATTTACACTCGCCAAAAATAATATCCTGTCCGCCCGAATCCATGGCCACAATATCAATTTCTGTATGGCTGTCCCACCACCGGCCAATTTTATCAAAATAAAAATCCCATGCATGCGCACTGTTTAATTCCCACATTTTTTCCATGCAGATGTCTTCATAAACATAGGAAATATGCGCATCTGCCAGATTTGCCCGAATCTTTTGCATGGCAAGCTGCACATGTCCGGATTCAATATAATTCAGGTTTGGAAAAACAAACCGGAACCAGAACAGGATAAAATTGTCCTTGATTTTATACAGCCCCTTTTTGCTTTTCTCCGGATTCTCCTCTGTCACAGGCACTTCCCGTTCTAAAATATCCAGGTTTATAAGTGTTTTTAAATATTCCGCCAGCACCGCCTAACGCAGCTTTAGGGCAGCTGCTATTTTCGACAGCTTCTGGTTTCCTGCTGCTATTGTCTTAATCAGAGAAAAATAACTTCCGATTTCACGGACCTCGCGATGGAGTAAAAAATTCGGCTCATCATATAAAAAGCTGGACTTTGATAAAATATTCTGTTCAATTGCAGTATAAATATCTGAGGTATCATAAAACAGTTCGATATATTTCGGTACTCCCCCTGTCACAGCATAATATGCAATCAGCTCTTTTTCGCTTCTGTCAGGAAAAAATTCATGGTAATGCCGGAACGGAATCTGTTTTAAGCGAATCTGCCCTGTCCTGCGCCCATAAAGAGGACTGGAATAAACAAGCGTCTGGCTCTCCATCATGGAAATCAGGGAACCGCACAGCACTGCCATGACTTCCTTTTCTTTTAATATCGTGTCCCAGATTTTCTGGAATACCGACGGAAAAGCCGGGTCTGCTTTTCCAAGATATTGAAACTCATCCAGCACTATCAGCTTTTTCTTTCCACAAGCAGCGTCCAGCCATGTTTTAAAAATCATATCCCAGCCTTTGGCAGCGGAATTTAACAGGAAATCTATGCCCGCCTGCTCTGCCACTGCTTTTTGAAAAGCGGCCCTGTTTTGCGTTTCATTTTCTTCGGTAGCCAGAAAATATACTGCCGGACGGTTTTTGATAAATTCAGCTAAAAGCGCTGTCTTTCCAACCCTCCTTCGTCCATAAACAATGACGAGGGAAGAACCATGACGCAGATATTCCTGTTCCAGAAAGGCAAGCTCCTCCTGCCGGTTTATAAATTTTCCCATTCAGACTGTCTCCTTCCTATTTACAGCAGCCATGCAGCGTGTTCCATTCCGGATTCCAGCGGCATTTCCCATGCCTTCGCCCCACCTATGGCAGGTATGCAATATTTTTCTTTCGAATCATATTGTACTTGATAATCTGTGTATTGATATACTCATTGGCATACAGAACCGGGACGTCATCCGATGTATAGCTGACCCCCTTCAAGTATAGCAGCGGCATTTCCTGCAGCCTGTTTTGATCAAGATAACCGGATAATCCTTCTATTTCAGAAGACAGAATTGTATCAATTTCCACGATATCCCACTCACACTTTTTCCCGGATGACTGATACATATATTGAAAAACGGAATCATCGTATCTGCTGAACTCCAGAAAGGAGCCTGCATCCCCCAGCTGCGCAGAACTGAAATAGTCCCGGCAGAATACGCAGAACCGGCCGTCAGCCAGAAAAATTTTTTCCGCCAGGATAAGCACATCTTCCGTGCCCATATGCAGCAGGGAACAGATGTTTTCATCCCGCGGAATCTTTTTAATATCACCCAGAATCACCGAAGGCTTATACCCGCTTTTGCGGATAGCCTGTGAAAACTCCATGCTCGGATTAAATCGCACCTTGATATTCAGCGAATCTTTATTTACAAATGTCCCCTTCCCCTGCCTGCGGGACACAATGCCTTCTGCAGCCAGGTCGTTTAACGCCTGGCGGATGGTGATGCGGCTGACCCCTATCATCTCTGCCAGCCGTTCTTCCCGCGGCAGCTTGTGGTTTTCTTCCAGATTCATAGTGCTGATATATTTGCGGATTTCAAGCTTTGCACGGTTTGAAAGCGTCAATGTATTCTGTTTGTGGTATGGCATGCCAAAACACTCCTTTTAAAACACGCTCGAAAGCGCATCTGTATTTTAATCTGCCTTCAGCCCGGCACGCTTTATCAGCCTTTCCGCTTCTTTTCTGGTCATATAAGAAACGCGCTTTATGCTGCCTTTTTCGTCCCGGGCTACCTTAATGCCTGCCGTTCCTTTTAGCTTTGGGTCAAATCGATAAACCGAATAGCCAGGACTGCAGTCTTTTATCACCTTTATCCGTTTATCCTTATAATAATAAGACCCGTTTTTCCTTGTAATGCCGCAGGATGCGTATTCCTCATAAAGTGCCTTTTCATCCTGCTCATAATCCTCATCTTCCTCATCCAGATATCCGCCGGCAATATCCGCACCTGTTCCCCCAAAGCCAGCCCCGCCGGCAGCAGCCGCAGCATAACCGCC
>CAJTSV010000027.1:31000-37518 GCA_910579075.1 uncultured Eubacterium sp. | reverse complement strand
TCAGGTAGTCCGCCCTCGGCGGGGCTTCCCCCAGCAGGTGCTCCCTTTCGATTTTTACCCGCTGCCCGTAGCGGTGCATTTCTATCCGGAGCAGCGCCTCAAACCCTGCATGCCAGTCGCTTCGCGGGGATGCCTGCAGTTCCTTCAGTTCTGCGAGAAGGACGCGGATGCGTTCTTTTTTTCTTTCTGCTGCTTCCTGCTCCTGTCCCGGCTGCCCGCTGCCTGATGCTGTTTCCCTGTGCGGTGCCTTCCCGCTGCCTGATGCTGTGCTGTCCATTGATTTTCCTCCCGGCTCCCTGATTCTCCCTGCTGGCTTCCATGGCTGTTTTTCTGGTTATCTTCCAGTGTACCTTCCATAAAAATACCCTGTTTTCCTACACGCTGCCAGACTGGCTTAAATAAAATGCTGCTCTAATGGGATTTTCAGAGAGTCCATCGTTTTTCCATGTGTCCTTTTGAATTCCGGATTATTTCTGTCTTTATCTTAACATGGATTTGTGTAATCTGCAAGAATGGATTCCCGAATCCGGCATATGAAAAGCGCTTGTGCTGCTGTTTACTCCGTGCCAGCAGCAGGTAAAAATCCATGTAACATTTGCTTCAAAAACAGACTTTTTATTCCTGTCAATAGTTTCATCCAGCCACGGCAGCACGTAAAAATACCCGAAACAGGAACTCACCGTTCCTGCCCGGGCATCTTATCTGCCAGAACCTTCACTCTTTATTTTTCAAAAAAACCGTAAGGATTTTTATTTTTATCCGTATCAGCAGAAAAATCCACCAGTCTGGATTCCGCAGCCGTTTTCTCTTATTTTTCCAGAACATTTTCCGGTAAAACCTGCCATACCTGTTATCCCTGACAGCCGCATTCTCATTTATTTCCTCAAATAACTGTCTGGTAACATCCTGATAAGCAGTAAATTTATTTGGAACAATCAGATACTGATTCCAGTCAGAAGTGCAGACTTTCATTTCCCTTTTCTGCAAATGGACATACAATACTTCTTTTTTCTGAAATATTCCCTGGCTGTCAGACCAAAACTCATACAGTTTTCCGTTCTCATAAACAAACAGGCATTTTTCCGTACTCTCACCAGTATAACTGAAATTCGAACGTTCAAAAAAATAATGGGAAGGACGGATATCGCAAAACACGCGTTTATCATAAAGCCTGATTTTTTCCCGGACTGTAATTTTGTACATCCCGATGATTTCTTCAAAAAACAGAATGTTACGTCTGAATGCCAGCTTATAATTCACGGCATAAGGTGTTTTTGCCATAAACAGTGTATTGAGCCTGTCTGTATTCTGATACAGCTGGAAATGTCCCAGTTTAAAAAATTTCTCATGCTTTTGCAGCACCTCGTCAGTCAGAAATGCCCGGATATCTCCCGGTATCAGGTCGCACTCAATAAATCCCCACAAATCATATCCCTTGATTTCTTCGGGGAAAATATATCCAAACGCTGGCCGGAACTGACTGACCCGACCATAATCATGCATCTTAATCTGAAACGGAAACCTGCTTTGTACCTTATCTTTAAATGTGACAAAGTCCATCTGCCTGACCCTGATATTTGGTACCGATGTCTTTTCCTTTATTTCCCTGCAGTCCGTAATAAGCAGGAAATCAATGGTATCATTATAAGCAGCTGCCTTCATCCATATAGGAAAATATGCTGGCGGCTTCCCGAAATAAGCCATAAATAGTATAATTTTTTTCATCATATGCCTGCCTTGAAAATACTGTTTTTAAATGCTTTCATAAATATGCATGCCATGCCTGAGTTCAAACCAGAATCCCTTTTTTAATAACCGCCACCGGCTGTCTTTCGCGAATTCTTCCGGAAACTCTGGAAACAGATACAAAACAATGACTTTCCGGTGTCTTTTTTTCACGCTTTCACATAATTTTTCGTTTACCTCATGAATCACCGTTTTCGGAAAGGAATTATAAATATAAAAAATATTATATGCATCATATCCATTCCACGAACCTGCATCACAGCAGTCAATCTGATAGTCCAGGCTGGATGGCATCACTTTTTTCAGGTTTTCCTCTGCCGCAAGGCATAACATCCTTGAAAGTTCAACCCCCCCCCACTCTGCGAAAAGGGAATCCTGACATCAGATACATGGCATAGCCTTTCCCGCATCCCATATCTGCGGCTGCATCCTGTCCTGTCACGGAAAGCTTTTTCAAAGCTTTTATTAGATATTTTTCGGGACTTGGAGAATAATCATTGGCGCGCTCCTTCAAGGTTCCTGTCTCATCCCAATACATGCGCCCGCCAAAACTGGTTCCATGCTCCTTATCAAATTCTTCCACTTTTTTCAGATTGTACCGGAACAAAATCCGGTTTGGTGAAAACTGCCTGACACTCCGGTAGCACTTTCTGGCAAATGGTATTTTTTTTATAAATTCTAACAGCATTGTTTTTCAAACTCCCCGATTTTCTCTGTAATATATGCACATTCCTCCTCTGTCAGGCTCTGGTGAATCGGAAGGCACAGCGTGTGGTCAGCCGCATAATCCGCATTTGGAAAATCTCCGCACAGCCCATATCCCGGAACCCTGTGAATCGGAAAGTACCGGTAAGTCGTATAAATTCCGTTCTGTTTCAGGTATGCTGCCAGTGCATCCCTTTTTCCATTTTTCACCTGAATATGGTAAAAGTAATAAGATGAAGTCCAGTCCTTTGGAAGCGGCAGCGGCCTGTCAATCCATGCATGCTTTTCCAGCTCCCTGTCATAAAACGCATGCACCGCCTTTCTTTTTTCCATAAATGCCGGCAGTTTTTTCAGCTGCTCCAGGCCCATGGCAGCATTGACATTATTCATAACGGCCCTGTGTCCAAAAGACGAAATATCAAATTCCCACCATTTCTGGGCAACACTGTTCTCATAGCCGCTTTTTGTTTCCAGGCCGAAATAAAGCCATTTTTCGGCCTTTTTTCGAATCTCAGGATTCCTAAAATGAAGCATGGCTCCATCTCCGCAGACCAGAATCTTCATAGCGTCAAACGACCACATGCCCATATCGCCAATCGTCCCCAGTGCCTGTCCTTTATAAGAAGAACATACCCCTGCAGCACAGTCCTCGATGACTTTCAAATGATGTTCTTCTGCCAGATTCATAATCTCATCCATTTCACATGGAATTCCGCCGTAATGCAGCAGGAGCACTGCTTTGGAATCTGGCGTAATTACCTTTTCAATATCCTGTGCCCGTACATTCAGTGTCCTTGGGTCTGTATCACAAAGTACCAGCCTGGAACCATTCGCACATACTGCATTTGCCGCACCGACAAAACTGACTGCCGGTACAATGACTTCATCCTGCGGCCGGATATCCAAAAGATGCATGGAAGAAAATAATCCTTCTGTACAGCAGTTTGTGCTCAATACCTGCTCTTTTTCAGCTCCGATATGATTTGCAAACCGTTCCTCAAAATCATCTACAAGCTGTCCCTTTCCTACCCAGTTTGAATCAAATACTTCCCCGATTCGTTCCAGTTCCTCTCTGCCCAGTGAAGGCTGGTAAACATTAATCATAAAATGCCTCCTGTTGTTTATGTAAATTTTTCTTCTTCAAAACAGCACATACATAGGTAAAATTTTTATCTTTTCCAGCAATGGAACATACAGCATATACCGTCACTCCTATGCAGCCCTGCAAGCCAAGCTTTATCCATTCCTGCACAGGAAGGCTGCCTGCTGCGTATACTGCTGCAAACAAAACAGCAGAGCCAGCCAGCGGATGAATCAGATCCTCAAACCGTTCTCTTATCGAATAACCATACAGCCTGCTGCTCACAAAAACGAGTATCAGGCTGGCAAAAAACTCCGCAAAAACTGCTCCTGCAGCTGCCGCCATCAGCCCGATGCGAATGGAAAAACATAAAAACATAAGATTCAGCGCCAGTGAACCGATTTCAAAATACAGCAGGATATCGCTTCTTCCAAGCGCTGTATATACCTGTTTATCTGTAATGACAGCCGTCCCGAACGCCCGCAGCACACAGAAAATCATCAGATACGGCACACAGGGAAGCCATTTTTCCGTCAGCAGAACCTTCACCAGAGATTCCGCTGATGCTGCAATGCCAGCCAGTACCGGAAACACAAAATAAGCAAGCAGGCTCACAGAACGCCTGGCCATTGCTTTTATCGCAGATTGTGCTTCCTGTTTTGCTGAAAAGACAGGGAGAAGCACCCCGCCCGCCGAAGCATTGATAATCTGAACCGAATACAGCGAATAGGTGTATGCTTTATCATAATAAGCAAGCTGTGCAGATGTATATGTTTTGCCGATTGCCATCGTCCGTATGGTATCTCCGAGCCCGGAAACCAGATTTGAACATAATATCTTTCCGCTGAAGGAATAAATGGCTTTCGCCTTCTTCCATGAAAAAGCAAATCCAGGCCTGTATTTCAAATCTATCCACATCATCATGACAAGCAATCCCGTATTGCACAGCTGATATATCACAAGCGACCACAGCCCAAACCCGCGCCATGCGAGCAGGATTCCGATTGCACCAGACACAGGACCTGCTATAACGCTTCGCAAAAAAATCTTCTGAAACTGCATGTCCCTGATATACAAAGCTGTCTGAACCGCATTATAAGCTTGCAGAAACAGCATCAGAGACATAACCCGCAATGCCGAAACAAGTATTGGAAGTTCATAATAGCGGCTTATGACCGGAGCAAGCATGTATAACAGAATATAGAAAATAAGTGCAATCCCCTGCGATAAAATCATCAGGGTAGAAATATCTGTTTTATCCAGTTCTTTTTTCTGTACGACTGCTGCGGACAGTCCTCCCTGAACAAATACCGACGCATAATTGATAACCGCCACAAGGATTGCAAGGCTCCCGAAATCCTGCGGCATTAAAATTCTTGCAAGAATAATCTGTACAGCCAGGCCGCTTCCTAACGTCACCGCCCGTTCCAGCATTTTCCACGCAAACGAATGTAATATTATTTTTCGATTCATGTTCTGGTTAATCATAATGAATAATTAATCCTTCTTCTTTGAGTTCCCCCTGCATCGCCAGACAGCCAGCTCCAGTATTTTCTGCTTTTTCACTTTCGTGCATCATCAGCATTGCATAAAATATCCCGATGGCAAATCCGGTATAGATTAAAAACTCTTTCATTTCTCCAAGAACCATATAAAACAGCATAAAAATCATAACACATTGAAATTTTTTATCTTTTATTTTCCAAACTGATAAAAACAGCATCCATAATAATACAGCATATGTAACTATCATTAACGGAAGTCCAATAGCCGCATACAGCCGCAAATATCCCCCGTCTACACCTTCAATCCTTATCCCATTGCCAGAACAGCCACTTACTACCCCGATTCCCATGATAGTATCCCATGACAGTTCAGGTATAACAGCACTTGACCCACGCTGATAACTGGAAAAAAACGGGTCATTAAATCCCTCTGTCAAAAGACGCTCTAATCTGGAAAACACACGGCCAAACAGACTGGACAAATCAAATATACTGCATATCACGGCAAGCAGTGCCAAAGCAGCAGCCACACTAAGCATTGTCTTTTTTAATAACATTCTGTTTCTGCCAGCGCCATATAATAAAATTAAGAGTCCAAAAACTGCAAATACAAATCCCGTTCTCGCCAGCAAGGTACCTGTTATAAAAAGAAAAAACAGCATACTGATATTTTTGATAAAATGGCAGTCTGTAAAAACCAGATAGATGCCGGCAGCTATGCCAGGTGCCATCTTTAAAAACCCTGCAGATGCCGTACACCCGATTCCTGTAATATATCCTCTCGCCCTTAATGCCGCATTTTCCGTATTTGCCACTGTTACAAACAATTCGTCTATTTTCAGCTGAAAAGCCGGAAATAAAATAAATAAAACAATCATCACTGCCTGTAAAAAAACAGCTCCCCGCAAGCACTTCATGAATTCATTTAAATCCTGAAAGCAGAGAAAAAATATAAATGCACCACCGATTCCAAATACGCAAAATCGAACTATATATGTAAGAAAAGAATCTCCCGTTCCCAGCCCAATTCTTAAAATAATAAAAAATGAATATGCAACCAGAACTGCCTGATAAAAAATCAGTTTTTTTATCTTGATGACTGTGAATGTCTTTGTTATCTTGATAACAGGATTACCAAGAACTGCAAGCATCATCACAGCAAAAAAAGAAATCAATTTACTCTGCCCCCATCCTGGCAAAAAATAAGGACGGAAATTAAACAGATATCCAAAAAGAAGCATCGTTTTAACAGCAGATTTTATTTTTATTTCTATCTTTCTGCGAGAACAGCCATAGCCTGAATCAGCCATAAAATGTACCTATTTCCCTTTCTTTTTGAATGATTCTAAATGCATATCAATACAATTCACAAAAGAACGTACTGAAAAAATCTGTTCATATTTCCTGATATTATAATCAGTCTTCCTGGTAATTTTATGAAACGGAATATCCCTGATATCTTCAAAATAAAAAATATTGTT
>CAJTSV010000027.1:20867-30974 GCA_910579075.1 uncultured Eubacterium sp. | reverse complement strand
AATGCTTTACAGTCTGTAATCAGGTTTCTGCCAAAAAGCATAGCTTCGGCATAACGTGTTGTACCAGAATAAGCGCCTTTCTGCATAATTTCGGCGACACATTTCGCATTTTTTACATGCTTAAGCACCGATTCAAAATCCAGTCTGCCATAATGAATTTCATTCTTATACTTCTGATTTTTCCTGTTTATTTCTGTAATATGAAAATCACATTTTAATCCATTCATATTTAAAGCTTCATATAGAGATATGATTTCACTATAGCGATTTTTGGCAGCTCCGACAAAAGTAACATCATACTCTGGATTTGAAACATCGTCCAGCTTTTCGGTCAGGCGGGATGAAAACGGTTCCAGCACAAACTGAAAGCCATATTTTTCTGCTTCCTTTTCATCAAAAGAACAAATAATATCAAAATCATTTCGTGCATCTTCCATTGTAAAACGCATTGTATGAACTAAATCTGCTAAAAACAAAACCGTATGGCTTTCTGGAAAGCGTGAATGAATTTCATGTATTAAAAAACTGCCATATCTCTCGTAAGCCCTTGCCATAATTATAAATACATATTCCTTTTCCCTATCCTGTACAATGCTGGAAAAAAATTCTTTTGCAAATATTTTCCTGAAAAAATACTTTTGCACAAATGCATTCGACCTCAGGTGAAACCTGTCTATCAGTTTTATCATAGCAGTACGTAGCCTTGTATACTTAAATAACGAAAGAGACATGTCATTTTCATACCGAAAATCCGCATACTGATATTCAACATCCCTCTGCCTGTTCGCTGCCAGAACATAATGTTTCATATATTTTTTCCTTTTCAAATCGCAAATATTTCCTTGCAGTCTGCATATATCTCACAATCTGCACACTGATAGATATATTTCCTGATATCTCCTGCTCATTTCAACTGCATCCACAGGGATGCCGGAAATATCAGCTGCATCCCAGTCATGATGCATCCTGCATCTTTCACCCATAAAAACCATTTTATCTATCAAATCCTGCCTATTATCCTGACAAAAAGAGCTGCCCAGCCGTTCATCCATCTCCAGTATTTCCATATGCTGCGGTATATCTGACAGCAGAACAGGCAGTCCTGATGCCACTGCTTCCAGAACACCGTTTGGCATGCCTTCTGACCTGCTGGCTGATACATAGATATCTCCTGCCTGCAGATATGGACTTACGTCCGAAACATCTCCCCGGAAATCAATATTATCCAGCCCGGAGTACCTGGCAGACAGCCTGGCATATTCGTCCCCACCGCCCAGAACAAGCAGGAAATATTCCCCATGTTCCTTTGAAGCTGCCCCGCTGAAAGCATCCAGCAGAAAATCCATATTTTTTCTTTGAATCAGCTGCCCGGTATATACAAAAACCACAGCTTTTTGCGGCAAGCCAAGCGCCTGCCTGAGCTCCTGCTTTTCTGACGGTCCGGCAGTCCTATACTGTGTGAAATCCACGCCATTACATATATAATCAAATTCATCATGCAGTCTTTTCTTGTATATCTGCGAAAGACTCCTCGAGCAGGCCACTGTTTTATCCGCATGCTTCATGGCATAGATATGCAGCTCCGCAAGAATACTGCCTTTGATTCTGCCAAATTTCGCCGGATAATCCTCCCATATAAAATTACGCAGCGTCATTACATGCGGATATTTATGAATCCTGCTGGCTGCATAATCTGGCAGCACGCCCAGGGAATGTATGACATCCGGTTTTATCATTTTCAGTACGGTTTTTAATTTCTTATCCAGCCCCGTGATAAGTTCTGCCCTGCCTGTCAGTACTGGAATATGCGTACCATACGGCAGAAACATTTCCAGCATGCTGCTTTCTTCTTCCTCATACAAAGTAATCAGTATGGACTCAAACATTGTCCTGTCCATATGCTTCATAATATACAGCATCTGCCTTACAGGCCCGCTTCTTTTGCAGGATGTCAAAAGAAATACCACTTTCCGCCTGCGCTTTGGATTTACACTGACACAATAAAGCCCTCTTTTCCCTTCGTGTGCGGAATCAAAGCATATTTTATTTCCAGAAGGAGACCATCTGGGATGCAAATCGCATCTTGTCTCATTGTCATACGCAAACGGCGCAAACACTTTTGCTATGCATTCGGCATGTTTTTCATGTTCCTGTTTTCCAGGTACCAGCATAACAGTAGAAATCCGTTTCCGGTCTGGATAAGAATCCGTAACGGCCATCCTGCCGTCCGGCGCATAACCAGGGTGCCCGTCCCTTTGAAGCCCGGGCCAGCAGCGCATATACCGGTCTGTCTTATCTTTTATCAGATAATAGCCAGCTCCCTGTTTCTTTGTATTCGCATAAGCCAGGATTGAGGTATTGTTTTTCCAGCAGCAGTGGCTGACCATATCATCGTCCAGCAGCAGATACATATCCGAGCCATCCATGCTGGCCGTAATAAGGCGCGTATACTTCCTGTGCCCGTTCCGCCACCGGTATAAAACCAGAAAGCGTTTTCCATCCGGGCGAATCATAATATGATTGACCTTATGGATAACCCCTTCCCCGGACATTTCCCTGCGTGGCTGAAACCCTGCAAAATCTGAATATTTTAATATTTCCTTGATTTCACCCGTCTCCAGGCTTATTTTCCAGATGGCCGCTCCTTCCGGCAGCGGTTTCAAAACATCTGCCTGGTTCCTGTCCAGGTATCCATATCCGGGCCGCAGCCTGTGCAGCCGGGCAAAATCCAGCGACAAGGCAGTTTTTCCATCACGAGAGACTGCATACACTGGAAAATCAATAACCTGCTCCTGACTTGTCTGAATATTTCGTATAACAGAACACAATCTGCCATTCCGGTAATCGTTATAGATTATCCTGCTTTTAAAATCCGGGCCGAGCCATTGCAGCATGCATCCCTGCTGTACGTTCCATGCACTGGTCTGTGCAATTTTCTGGTAACGCCTGTTATCACCGGCATCTATCAGTAAAATATCTGCTGTTTCGTCCGGGCATGCACTTTTTCGCATATCTTTTGCCCGCAGGCACAGCACATGCTGTTCACCGGCATCCCATGGAGATTTATCATAATAGCCAAAAAAATATTCATGACGCAAATCATCCGGTGACAGCTTCACAATCTCTCCTTCTGCCTGCATTTTTTCAGAAACGGAGTACAAAAGCCCCTGGTATATCCGCTTTACTCCCTTTTTCACATAAGGAAACTGGTTCAGCTTATCATTCACTGCCTGCTCTATATTCATAAATTCTCCTTATACCACTGAATAGCTGCTTTTAAACCTCTTTCAAAACTCCAGTCCGGACTGTACCCAATCCCTGACACCGCGTTTTCAATATCCGCACTGCTGTGTGCAATATCACCGCTTCTTACAGGTCCGAATTGTGGAAAAAATGCCTGGTCACCGGTTCTGCCAAGTCCAAGCTGTTCCACAATGCTCCAGTATACATCAATCAGTCTTTCCCGGCCGCCAGATGCAATGTTGAACACCTGCCCGGCTTTTTCACTATCTGCACAGCAGGCTTTCAGATTCGCTTCCATGACATTTTCGATATAAGTAAAATCCCGGCTCTGCATGCCATCGCCATAAATCACTGGCTGTTCTCCATGCAGCAGCTGTCTGATAAACCGCGGAATGACAGCTGCATAATCCCCATCCGGATTCTGCCTTCTTCCGAACACATTGAAATAACGCAGGCCGTATGTATCAAGGCCATAATGGAGCGTATACTGCCTGGCCCATTCCTCATCTGCCCTTTTGCTGGCTGCATAAGGCGACAGCAGGTTCCCTTCCCTGCCCTCCTGTTTGGGAAGCTTCGGCTCATCACCATACACACTGGAACTGGAAGCATATACGAACTTTTTAACATGGTTCTGTCTGGCTGCTTCCAGCATATTCACCGTCCCTGTAATATTATTTACACAGTACAAAAGAGGCATCTTTATGCTTTTTGGCACAGACCCCCATGCCGCCTGATGAAGCACAAAATCAGCATTTCTGCAGGCACTCATACAGTCCTGAAAATTTCGGATATCCCCTTCGATAAATTCAAAACGGGAATTGCGGATAAACAAATCCATATTTTCCATCCTGCCTGTGGAAAGATTGTCCAGGCAGCGAACCCGGCATCCTGCGTCCAAAACCGCTTCGCAAAGGTTCGAGCCGATAAAACCCGCCCCGCCTGTGATAAGAAACAGGCTGTTTTCTGGAAATCTGACATTTTCATATCCCATAACTACATCCTCCAGTAACTATAACCGGCTTTTTCATATTCCCTGCGGCTGAAAAGACCTTTCACATCCAGCAGCACTTTTCTGCCATCCCCAAACATGCTTCCAATATCCGCCTGTGACATTGCCGCAAATATGTCATGGGCTGCTGCTATAATGACCGCATCCATGCCTTTTACATGTCCGATTGCCGTAAACCGGATTCCATACAGTCTCTCTGCTTCTTCTGCATCTGCCTGCGGGTCAGCAACGGCAGGCTCTATCTGATACTCCCTCAGTTCATTTATAATATCAATGACTTTCGTATTTCTTGTATCTGGACAGTTTTCCTTAAACGTAAACCCAAGAACCGCGACCTTCGCGCCTTTTACTGCCTTATCAGCAGCAGCGAGTTTTTTGACACAGTTTTCTGCTATGTATCTGCCCATATCGTCATTTACACGGCGTCCCGACAGAATCACCTGGCTGTGGCACCCCAGCATTTCTGCTTTATAAGCCAGGTAATACGGGTCTACGCCAATGCAGTGCCCGCCAACCAGCCCTGGATAAAAATCCAGAAAGTTCCACTTTGTTCCCGCTGCTTTCAGCACCGCCTTTGTATCAATACCCATTTTGTTGAAAATAACAGACAGCTCATTCATAAAAGCAATATTGATATCACGCTGGCTGTTCTCAATCACCTTCGCCGCTTCTGCTACCCGGATGCTTTCTGCCCTGTACACTCCTGCCTTAACGACCAGTTCATACACGGCTGCAACTGCATCCAGTGTTTCTGCATCCATGCCGCTGACTATTTTCTTTATGGATTCCAGCCTGTGCACCCTGTCTCCCGGATTAATCCGCTCCGGACTATATCCCACTTTAAAATCCACACCACACCGAAGCCCGGATTCCCGTTCTAATATTGGAACACAGATTTCTTCTGTAACGCCCGGGTAGACCGTAGATTCAAATACCGCAATACTGCCTCTGGCAAGATTTCTTCCAAGAATGGCCGAGGCTTCCTTAACCGCAGAAAGGTCTGGCGTATGGTCATCATTCACAGGTGTCGGAACTGCTATAATGTGAAATCTGGCTTTTTTCAATTCTGTTTCATCTGTGGTAAAGCAGACGGATGCAGAGCGGAGTGCATCATTTCCTGCTTCTTTTGTCGGGTCAATGCCTGACTGATAAAGCGCTATTTTTTTCTCATTCAGGTCAAAGCCAATGACATCTGCTTTTTTTGCAAATGCTACAGCTATCGGCATTCCAACATAGCCAAGCCCGATTACAGAAAGTTTTTCTTTCCGCCGGACCAGATTTTCATATATCTGTATGCTCATATCCATAACTCCTTACATCCGTTTTCTTTCATCATGATACGGGTTTTCTGAGCAGGCTGTCCGATAAGAATTTCATAACCGGTTTTGGTGCAAAATGCATGGTCAGCTGCCCGGCTGCGACAAACAGCAAGTCTGGCAAAGAACAGTAACCCCTTTTGTAATTCATCTTCTGAACTTCTATATAACTCCTGCAGTATTCCCAGCTGCTCCTGCGCCTGTAATTATCCTTATCTGCGCGGACCAGAACCAGTGGCTCATTTATATTCAGCGCGTAGCATCCATGATGAAGCATGCGTGCAAACAGGTCCAGGTCCTGCTTTCTGCGCATTCTTCCATACCCGCCGCACCGCAGCACTTCTGCTTTGCGAAACATGACTGTTACATGATTAAACGGACTGCGGCGCTTCATAAACATGCATATATCTGCATATCCGCCGGGCACGGCACGCCGCAAACCGGCATTCTGCGGTTTCTCATAAAATTCATCAATGTCTGTACCCGCCAGAGATAACTGCGCATGAGACTGAAACAGTTTCAGCAGCTTTTCGCACCTTTCCGGCCTGGAAATGTCATCTGCATCCATTCTTGCAATCAGGTCATGCCTGCACTGTTTTAATCCCTCATCAAGAGCTCTGCCAAGACCCGCATTTCGTTTCAGCCTGTGCACGGTAAACAGCCCTGGATATTTTTCATCATATTTTTTTATGACATCTTCCAATTCGGATGAAACAGGCCCGTCCACTGTTATCACAAACTGGCTGCACGGTACCGTCTGCCCAAGCATGCTGTCAATGGCCTGCGTCAGGTACTGTGGATAGTCCTTCGCATAAACTGCCAGCAATACGCTGTATTTTTCCATATTTCTGTCATTTTTTCCTGTCTCGAAATCATTCTTTCGTTCCATATCCTTTTCTTCCATCTGCTTATTTTTTCTGCCAGATTCTCTGCTTCCTGTTTTTTTCTGCATGTAATGTGCTAAAGACTTCCTGCAGCTGCCCTATCCAATTTTATTTATTCCGCAGAAACACTGCCGCACCTGTTACAGCAATGCCGTTTTCTAAATAAAACCCCATTGCATCATCAATTATCCGGTACGTTGTCGTGCCTATCCTGCATATCATCAGTAAATTTCCAGCTTCTGATAAATCATCCCACACCGCAGTGTCCGCAAGGGCATTTTCAGAAACCTTCATCTCAATCCCCCATTTTACAAGCTGCCCTGCCATGCTTTCCAGGCACTCTTTTTCCTGCGGGCTGAATGCAAAATCAGATACTGCATACAGTTTATTTATTCCACGCTTTCTGCATGCAATCCTGATACGGTTCAGCACCCGGTTTATCCCACGTTCGCAGTCTTCGTGTCCCGCACGGGACAAGAAACCCGTCTTTTTCCTTTCGCTGCTTTGCGGCAGGATTCCGCCATAAACCGGAAATATATACCTTCTTCTCATATCTTCCATGCTTTTTAACGTATCGCTGAACAGATACCAGCATGCATAAATACCGCAGTAAAAAAAAATGCCTCCCGCCAGGCCCGCAATCAGATACCGGATGCCGCGGCCCGTGCCAGAACCGCTTCCGGCTTCCCCTGATTCTTCTTCCTGCACGTTTTCCAGTCCGGCAGCCTTGCGATACACTGCCAGCTGCTCCACATGAAAAGCATCTGTCATTGCCCTGAGGTTTGCCCTGTTTGATGACAGCTGGGCTTTTTTCTCATGCTGCTGTGACTGCAGCCCGCTGTCCGCCAATGTACTCTGGGTACTGCTGATAAGCGTGAGCCTGTGGCTTCCAGCCTTTTTTACAGCTTTCTTCGAATACCCATCCAGCACGTCCTGCAAAGCCGCTGTGATTTCTGTTAAAAACGCATCATCTGTTCCAGTTATCTCTATATAAAAAACAGATTCCAGCATCAAGTCACTATCTGCGGCAGCCTGATATGGATAACTGTATGTCTTTGTGTACGCTGAGAGAAGTTCAGCCAGATAGCTTTTATCCTTTTTCCAGCTGCCGGATTTTTTCAAAGCATCTGCTGCACCGCCATTTAATATAAAATTCATATAGCTCTCCGTAACTGCTGCCACTTCCTGCCTTTTTACATGGCTGATGCAGTAAACCATAACAGCCTTTTTCTTATGATAGGGGTCAAGGTTCATCAGAACCGAATGTTCCAGATACGTTTCCAGCCCCCTGATTTCTTTTTCCAGCAGAACAGCATCTGCAACAGCCTGTTCTTCTGCTTCCGTCAGTTCTATTCCTTCTGCCTGTGCCAAAGCAGCTGTTTCCTGTTCATTCATTTCCATGCTGTTTTTGTCTTTCAAAATCCCATACCCGCCCAGGATTACCGCAAATACTGCCGCACACGCTGCAATCTGCTTCCACTGCCCGCAGAGCCTTTTCAGCAAATCTGCCAGGTCTATTTCGATTTCGTCCGTCCTTTTCCAGGAATATTTTTCTTCCATCTTTTTCCCTTTCACCCCATGCATTGTCCCTGACTGGCTCTATATCTTTACATAAAACTGTCTTCCATGGCTGTGTGCCTGCAAGCACCTTATGCCCCGTTCATAATCTCCGCCACCGACTTCATAATTTTCACATACATCTCATAGCTGTCCATTTTCCCGCTTCCTGTTTCGCTTCCTTCTTTCCCGCCTGTCCTGCCCTTTGAGTTCCTGCATAGCTCATCCGGCATGCGCCCGGCTTCCTGTGCTTTCTGATTCTCCTGTTCCTTCTGAACCTTCGGTTTCCCGCCTTTCTGCTCCTTCCTTCTGCCTGGCAAATTCCACATATCCAGCACGGCTTCCGATGGTGCTGCAACACCCCAGAGCAGCTCGTCCGCTCCGGCATCCAGCGCCATGCAAATATTTGCAAACGTTTCCATGCTCATAATCCTGCTCCCACGCTCGATATGCCCCAGAAACGACATGCTGATGCCGCACTTTTCGGCAAGAGCACTCTGGGACCAGCCTTTTGCTTTCCGGACCTGGCGGATGCGCATGCCCATTTTTCCATAATCCAGTTCCCGCATAATTTTCCTCCTGACTTATTTCCGGCAGCTGCATTTTTCAGCTTCTGGAAATCATTCCATACTGCCTGTCTATTTCAAGCCCTTAAGTACGAAATTTGCAGTATTTAAACTATTCCTGTTTTGCATAACATTTTATAACAGAATGTTATGCATGAAATCCTGTCAAGAACCTGAAAAACCCTTGATTTATGCGGCTTTCAGAGCCAGGAGGCAAAATGGGGCGTTTCATTTCATGCATTTTTCCCTCCTTTCCCGCATCATATTTAAACTATATATTACATTGAAATAAAGTGGAAATTTTGTGAATTATGTCCAAAAATAACCCGGCCTGCCCCAATATCAGGAGCAAAAACTGGAAATATATACAATTTTTTCTTTGGGGTTGCAAAAATATAAGAATTGATATAAAATACTTAAAGACAACATTTTGTTATAAATTGTTATGCAAAAGAAGTATATATAGTTTTCCATATACAAAAAGCACTGGCAGAATGCCTGCCTTCCGGCGGCATTTTGCCAGTGCTTTTTCTGCTCAGTCAGATTACAGAGCACTGTTTATATTAAAGCATTCTGTTTCGGCTTATGCCAATGGGACATCCAGAATGATATCCGATAACTCAATGATTTTTTCAATAAAAATAGTATAGTTCGATTTTGAAGTTCTCTTATTTTTCTTGATAAGATATTCAGAGGGTTCCAAAAACCGCCCATTTCCCAGACATGTCCTGATATATTTTAACCTTGACTCTCCGCTCTCATGTGCAATATAATTCCTTAATGCCATCATCTGATTCATAATTGTTAAATTATCAGCCACATCAAAAATAATATTAAAAGGATTATCAACAAAAATATGTTTTGATAAAGATTCTATTTTCTTTATGTATTCTACATATTGTTTATCCCCTTTTAATACAGCCCTTAAATGCTCCTTATCCGTAAATGCTAATTTTCTTTGCGGACAGTATCCTTTATCACTTTTTATTCCAACACAATAATTCTCAAAAACATTCGATAAATAAACTTCAAATTTTACATATATTAAAAAAAACCAGCTTCATAAAGAATCGGCAAAGAGGGTTCCAGATTGTGATTGCATTTGTTGATATATTTTTTCAAATCATCATTTTCCATCATTTGCTCCTATTAAATAATCAGATAAATATTTTACTCTTTCAGTCCTTTCTATTTTGTTTGTTGTTCTCGTCCGATGATTTTTTTCAAATACACTAAACTCCATGAATAGTGGTGACTTTTCGTCTTCATTCATCACACAATCTTCAAAGTCATTTTCAAATTGAATAATGCGGTCAATCAATTCTGCCCTGTTACAATTTATCTGTGCGGCAGAAAACTTCCGCAATCGCTGGATATTTCCACACTTAATGCCATAAAACTGATGGGATAATGCCGCAAAAAGGGTATAAAAATACTGCTTGCTGGTAAAGCATTTGACATTTCCATTCAAATACTCATAAATGTACTTTATTTCTTTCATAACCTTATCAAATTTTAATTTAATCTCGTGG
>CAJTSV010000027.1:0-20845 GCA_910579075.1 uncultured Eubacterium sp. | reverse complement strand
CGTGGAATTCTTTAAATTCTTTATCATATTTTGAATATAATTTATCAATACTAGAAGGTGTATCAGAATCAATTCCGGAAATAAATACATTTAATAAAATAGAAATAAATTCCACATCTTCCATTCTTGAAAACTGTTTATCACTGAATATTTTGTTATCATAAAATATATCCCTGTATTCTGCTGCCGTATTATATGCAGCGACTTTAAACTCTCCCCAATACCTTGAATTTCTCAATTCCTGTTTATTGAGTACACAATTATTCGTATTAAGACGGGCAAACATATCATATATTACAGGATCTTCTTTTTCATTTATAACTTCTACAAAAATATCATAATCTAATATCTGTTCCTGCGTTTCTTCATCTAAATCTTCATAACGCATGCCGCCATACAGCTCATTGTGGGTTTTTGATATGGGAAATCTATTTTGAATATACTCTGTTATAGCCCTCAGCCTCTGCTGTCCATCAATAATTTCACGATATGTTTTTTTCGTAGTTACATCTATTTTCTGTCTCATAAAAACAGGCGGAATGGGCAGGCCGCGAATTATCGTATCCATAAGATAAGATTTTGCTTTTTCATTCCATACACTGTTCCGCTGATATTTCGGAGACAATTCTAACTCGCCATTCTCATACCATTGTAATATATCGTTAATCTGCACTATTTTGGGAGATTTCTTTTTCAGCATCGCAATCACTCCATTTACTTTCATATTTTACCTCCGGCACATCATTCCATTATCTAATAGTATGAACAATGTACTGAAAATAATTCATGAGCAATATTTATGCATCACTTCCTTGTCATCCTTACCTTTACTTCTTGTTTATGTAAATACTTCATATATTATAGCTTACTATTTTCTGCCGCCGAAATATTGCCGTGCTTTTATTATAGCAAATCTTCAAAGATTAGCAAGTCATTTTGGAAATGTTATGCAGCAACAGACATATCCTGCATGCTTTCGCTATTCTGTCATATCCGATATAGGTTTACCCTTTCACAGTTATGAGCAGTTCGGACTTCAGCCCTGTTTTATCTGCATAGTAATTGTTAAGAGCAGCAATGCATCAGCACCCGCAGATTTTTTTCTTGGACACCGCCCGCAGAATATGCTATAATGCTTTTAGCGCTTTAAATCACTACAGAAAGGAATTACATTTATGGAACATTATTACCAGCCAGAAATTGAATGCGCCTCCCAGGACCAGATACGTGCCTGGCAGGACGAACGACTGGCAAAAACCGTAAAGCATGTTTATGAAAATGTAGAATTTTACCGCAAAAAAATGCAGGAAAAAGGAATCACGCCGCAGGATATCCAGTCGGTGGACGATTTGCCAAAGCTTCCGTTTATCACAAAAGACGACCTGCGCGACGCTTATCCATACGGGCTTTTGGCAGCCCCGCTTTCCGACTGTGTCAGAATCCAGTCCACAAGCGGTACAACCGGGCGGCGGGTCGTTGCATTTTATACACAGCATGACCTGGACTTATGGGAAGACTGCTGCGCAAGGGCTATTGCAGCGGCTGGCGGCACGAAAGACGATGTCGTGCATGTGAGCTATGGCTACGGCCTTTTTACCGGGGGCCCGGGCTTAAACGGCGGCTCGCACAAAATCGGCTCCCTGACGCTTCCGATGTCCTCTGGAAATACCGACCGCCAGATTCAGTTTATGTGTGACTTAGGCTCCACCATTTTATGCTGCACGCCGTCTTATGCGGCTTACCTGGCAGAATCTATCTGGGAGAAGGGCCTGCAGGATAAGATTCAGCTTAAGGCCGGGATTTTTGGAGCAGAAGCATGGACAGAGGAAATGCGCCGCGATATCGAACAAAAGCTGGGAATCCGTGCTTTTGACATTTACGGGCTGACTGAAATTTCCGGGCCTGGCGTTTCATTTGAATGCAGTGACCAGTCAGGCATGCATATTAATGAAGACCATTTTATTGCAGAAGTCATCCATCCGGAAACCGGGGAGGTTCTCCCGGACGGGGAAAAGGGCGAGCTTGTATTTACCAGTATTACGAAAGAAGCCTTTCCGCTGCTGCGCTACCGGACAAGGGATATCTGTATTCTGAGCCACAAAAAATGCTCCTGCGGGCGCACGCATGTCAAGATGACCAAGCCGCTTGGACGCAGTGACGATATGCTGATTGTAAAAGGCGTGAATGTCTTCCCGTCCCAGATTGAAACGGTTCTGTTAAATCAGGGATATCCGGCTAATTACCAGATTCTTGTTGGCCGCAAAAATAACAGTGATACGATTGAAGTCCAGGTAGAAATGACCCAGGAAATGTTCTCCGATAATGCGGGTATTGTCGCACAGCGTGAAAAGAAACTGGTCGATGCCTTAAAAGCAATGCTTGGCATTTATGTAAAAGTCAAGCTGGTCAATCCAAAGACCATTACCCGCAGCGAGGGAAAAGCCGTGCGCGTCATTGACCAGCGGAATTTATATCAGGGATAACAGGAGGTAATTATGACTGTAAAACAGATTTCTGTGTTTGTAGAAAATAAAGCCGGAAAGCTGGCAGAGCTGACCGAATACCTGCATGAAAACGACATTGACATGCGGGCTCTATCGATTGCGGAAGCCCAGGACTTCGGCATTGTGCGCATGATTGTGGATGATGCTTACAAGACCTCGTGCACGTTAAAGGAAGCCGGATATGTCGCTTCGATTACGCCGGTTCTGGCTGTGGAAATGCCGGATGAACCGGGCAGCCTGTTCCATATCTTAAAGCTGCTTGGCGACGGCGGCGTAAACCTGGAATACATGTATGCGTTTCTGACAAGAAAAGCAGATACGGCTTATATGGTGCTGCGCGTGGAAAATAACGAAAAGGCTATTGAGATTTTAAGCCGCAAAGGAATCCATACGATTTCACAGGAAGCGCTTGAGAATTTATAATTTACTTATTTAAATCTGAAAGGTACACCATAAATAAAAACGAACTTATATTTCCTTGGTTTCATAAGCGAAATATCCGTATGTGTTTCATCATCAGTTCCTTCATTTATGGTGTATCTGCTTGCAGATTCTGCATCCGGTGCCATTCCTTTTCTCCAAACATCATTTTAAATTAAGAGCGCATGTCCTGAATCAGCTTGCCAGCAGCTGTTCCCAGATAATCACAGATTTTCCTTTCATCTTCGCAAAACAGCTTCGCCTGCTGCACTGCAAGGTCTATATGCGGCAGAAACCGTTCAAATGACAGACCCCTGCCTTTTTTATACCCTTGCGCATGTTTCGCCACCAGAATTTCCAAACATTTTTTATGTACCGAAGCATCTGGAAACCGCTCTTTTTTTCGATTTTTCTTATTTTCCAGCAAATCATCCTGCTTGTACTGGCTGATATCAGGAAAATGCATTAACAGCCACAACTCAAAATTCGGATTCGACATGACAATCCGGATATGGTTTTTCTGGCACAGCCTGAATATTTCATCCAGATACTGTTCCAAGTTTTTATAATCCCTGTCAAAAATAATACAGGCTGCATCTCTTTCTGAATCAAAATCATCCCATTTACAGTTCTTTTCCCACTCCTCTTGCAAAAGCGCATTGCCATCTTTATCTATCCGTCCCATTGCTGATAAACATGCATTTACAAGCTGCATTGGATGACTGTATGATTCCTGTCCTTCTTCCTTTGGAATAATTTCGATATGCACATCATTTTTTATATTCAATTCAGCCCTGTTATTTCGAACTCCCCGAAAATATGATTCTTCTGTCGGCCCTTCGCAAATACAGTAATATTTTCTTCTCAGCGGAACAGAACCAGACTGTGCGCGGTACTCATACGGTTTTGGCACACGCAGATTTAACTTTTTCAAAATCACTGCCTCCCCCAGACATACTCAAAATCCTTGAATACAGGCACTGCCCCGTATCTTCCCGCCAGATAGTCTTTGGAAACCGATTTATCATAACGGATTTTAAATTTTTCCAGCGCATACAAAACAGTTGTATTGTCATGTTCTCTTTCTGCAAACCATATTTCATCCCTGCGCAGTATTTTCAAATCCATAAGGCTCGATTCATGTGTTGAAATAATCAGCTGTGTGGACTTATTCTCAGAAAACCTCAAAAACGTCTCTACAAATTTTACGGTCATCTGTGGATGCAGGCTGCGGTCCAGTTCGTCAATCAAAAAAACTTTTTCTTCATCATCGTTTAATATAACAGCAAGCAGTTCAATCAGCCTTTTTGTTCCATCCGATTCTTCCCCAAACTCATACCTGCTTTCGTCCTGTCCATGCTGGAACATCAGCTTTGAAATTTTATCCAAACCGTTTCTGCCATATTCCAGAGCAAACAGCATCTTGTCAGTAATTAAAAATCCTAATATTTTATGCGGATTATCTGGGTCTGGCTTTTTCAAAAATTTGTCTGCATCCGATTCAGCTGAAAAATACTGCCTGAATATGTCTTCCTTAATCTCACGCATTTCGTAACCGGTTATGCCCGTGTCCAAATAATCCAGAATCTGGGCCAGCCTGTCATCATCTCTGCCAAACAGCGTAAAGCTTGTCATCATCTTTGTATTTGGATGAACAATCATCAGTTTATGTTTAAACCAGTCATATATCTTTAAGAAAATTTCAAACTCCTTATCTTCTAAATTTCTTCTCCTTATTTCATAAAGCAGCAGGGAATTCTGAATGCGGTTTGCATCTTTTATAAAATAATCAAACTGCTGCCTGTTTTCACTGTTTTGAAATATGGCTTCATCAAAATAATATTCCTTATTTTCTGCAATTCTTTCATAAATGGTATGTTCTTTCTTACCCTCCATTTCATACAGCCATTCCGTCAGAATACGACTGCTGCTGAGGTTTACAGTAAAGCCATACGCAAAGCATCTTTGTCCGATTGTAAATTCATATTCAAACATCGTCGGCATATCCTGATTGCTTTTTCTGCTCCTGCAGTACTTTTCTTCATACTCCTTTCCTGACATTGTCCGAAGCAGAATCTGCTTTCCGGCATCAATCGCACTGATTAAATTTGTTTTTCCAGATGCATTTGCACCGTATACAGAGGAAAATTTCAGTACCTTGCGCTCTGCAAAATGAATCACCCGTTCTTTATGCTGCTCAGATGTTCCCGCATATAAATAAAATTCATCTGGAACAATATTTTGTTGTTCATCTGTTTTATATCCGAATGACATAAAATTGGATATGGAAAACCTCATCAGCATAATCGTTACCTCCGAAATAATCTCTGCATTACATATGATTTCACACTTTTATACCATTATACACCTTTGTATCAAATAAACAAGAGATTTTTTCACCGCTGCATACCTTGCCAGCAGAAACATAGCCAAAATTTTCCTGCTGCAGATAATTCAAAAAAACACCATGCCATGATGCCACGCATCACGGCACAGTGTTTCATTTCATACGAAATTGATTTTTCTTTACATCGCCAGAAACCTTTACACATGGAAAACCATCGCGCCTATGACAGACTGGCCTTGCAGAAAACTCCTGTCTTCTTACTGCTCCAGCTTCCAGATTTCATCGTTATACTGCTGAATCGTCCGGTCTGCCGAGAAGAAGCCTGCCTTGCTGATATTGACAAGCATCATCTTCGCCCACGCCCTTCGGTCTTCGTATGCTGCCAGCGCACGGTCTTTTGTTTCAATATAATCCTTAAAATCCGGGAATGTCATAAACCAGTCTTTGTTCAGCAGCTCATGATACAGGCGTTCCAGATTTTCTGCACAGCCTGCGGCCTTCATTTCATCGCTTACAATGAAATCTACCGCCTTTTTGATATCCTCATCTTCTTCGTAATAAGCCCTGGACACATAATCGGCACGCCTGTAGCGCTCAATGACCGTCTGGCTGGACTCGCCGAAGGTAAAGATATTGTCTTCCCCTACCAGCTCTGCGATTTCCACATTTGCCCCGTCTTCGGTTCCAAGCGTCAGGGCACCGTTTAACATAAATTTCATGTTGCCTGTGCCGGAAGCTTCTTTGGAAGCAAGTGAAATCTGCTCCGAAATATCACAGGCCGGAATCAGCTTTTCGGCAAGCGTCACATTGTAATTTTCCACCATCACGACCTTCAGGTACGGGCTGACCTGCGGGTCGTTATTGATAATCTGCGACAGGCACAGAATCAGGTGAATAATGTCTTTTGCAATAATATACGCCGGAGCTGCCTTTGCGCCGAAAAATACCGTAACCGGACGCACCGGTTTTTTGCCGGATTTAATCTCAAAATATTTGTGGATGACATACAGCGCATTCAGCTGCTGGCGCTTGTACTCATGCAGGCGCTTTACCTGGATGTCATATACCGACTGTGCGTCAATATCCAGATTCTGCGTCTGTTTCAGGTAATCGCGCAGAATGATTTTTCTCGCATCCTTAATCGCCAGAAGCTGGTCGAGCACTGCATCGTCATTGACAAAAGCTGCCAGCTTTTCCAGTTCCATGGCATTCTTTTTAAAGCCCGGCCCAATCAGCTTTTCGATAAATCCGGCCAGCTGCGGGTTGCAGTATAACAGCCAGCGGCGGAACGTAATGCCGTTCGTCTTATTGTTAAATTTCTCCGGATAGAGACGGTAAAAATGATTCAGCTCGGTTTCTTTTAAAATCTCGGTATGAAGTGCTGCCACGCCGTTGACGCTGATGCCGTAATGGATATCGATATGCGCCATGCACACGCAGTTATCGCCATTGATTACGGACACAGACGGGTCATGGTATTTCTGGTTTACCCGGTTATTCAGCTCATAAATAACCGGCACCAGATGCGGCACTGCCTGCTGCAGGAAATGCATCGGCCATTTTTCCAGCGCTTCTGCAAGTATCGTATGATTTGTATAAGCGCAGGTTTTGGAAACCACGCCAATTGCTTCATCCATCGTAAGGCCGCGTTCCATTAACAGGCGGATAAGCTCCGGGATAACCATGGTAGGATGCGTGTCATTAATCTGGATAACCGCATAATCTGCCAAATCACGCATATTCGAGCCCTTTGCCGCACATTCATCCAGAATCAGCCTTGCTGCATTGGACACCATAAAATACTGCTGGTAAACGCGAAGCAGGCGGCCGTTCTCGTCGCTGTCATCCGGGTACAGAAACAGTGTCAGGTTTTTCGCAAACTGCGTTTTGTCAAAATCAATCCCATTTTCCACCAGGGATTCATCTACGGATTCCACATCAAATAAATGCAGCTTTGTCGTGCGGTTTTCATAGCCCGCCACATCAATATCATACATCCGTGACTGCACGGTAAATCCGCCAAAATGGATTTTGTAGGTCTTATCGGTTTTTGTGAGCCAGGAATGCTCTGTCATCCATGGATTTGGCATTTCTTTTTGCAGGTTATTTTCAAATACCTGGCGGAACAGCCCGAAATGGTAATTCAATCCGATGCCGTCGCCATTCAGTCCAAGCGTTGCAATGGAATCCAGAAAGCAGGCTGCCAGCCTTCCAAGCCCGCCGTTTCCAAGAGACGGCTCCAGTTCCAGTTCTTCGATTTCAGCCATGGATTTCCCGCATTTTTCCAGTTCTTCCTTTACCTCGTCATACAGCCCGAGATTAATCAGGTTGTTGGACAAAAGCTTTCCAATCAGAAATTCCGCTGAAATATAATACAGCTTCTTTTTTCCCTGCGTGCTTTCTTTTTCTTTTGCTTTTTCCTTCACATATTCCAAAAGGGCCGTAAAAATTTCTTCGTTTGTGCACTCACTCATAAAACGCCCGAAACGGGACTTTACATACTCGTTTACTGTCATTTTATTTCCTCCCAAAATTTTTAATTTATATGATAACTCCTATGGCTTTTCGTTTTTTTAAAAATTTCTGCATGTATTATATGTTAAAATATGGGCATTATGCTTGCAGTATTCTATGAAAATATGGTACAATCCTATCAAAATATACACATGCACGCCCGAAAATACACAGGCTGCCAAAAAACAGCCCCTGCCCTGTCCAGGCTGTCAAGGAGACTTATCCATGAATCTGCATACCCGCGAAGCTTATCACGAAAAGAAAACCCATTTCGACGCTGCCTTTCCATACAACACGTATCTGTGCTGCATCCCGCAGGATTTTTTGTCGGTCCCGCTGCACTGGCATGAAGAAATGGAGATTATTTATATCAAAAAAGGCCGTGGATATGTGTCGGTTGACCTGTCTTCGTTCGAAGTACGCGAACAGTATATTGTGTTTATTATTCCAGGACAGATTCACGGCATCTCACAGTATGGAAATGTCCGTCTGGAATACGAAACCATCCTGTTTGACCTGGGCATGCTTGAATCCAAAAACCTGGATATCTGCACAGCCAGCTTTTTCATGCCGCTGCAGCAGTCGCGCATTACCGGCCGGCATATTTACACGCCGCAGAACCCTGCATATCCAAAAATCGCCGGCTGGATTGACCAGGCGGATGAAATCTGCAAAACGTTTCCCTGCGGCTATCAGCTGGCCATCAAAGGCTGCCTGTTTTCGCTTTTTTATGAGCTGCTGCCGGACTGGAACCATTCTGCCGCACAGGTAAAAATACCGCCCTCTTTTGAGAAGCTGAAAAAAATAATCCGGTATGTGGAAAGCCATTACCAGGAACGCATCACGATTCAGGATGCGGCGTCCTACTGCGACTACAGCCCGTCGCATTTTATGAAATATTTCAAGCGTGCCATGGGAATGTCATTTATCGAATACCTGAACGGCTTCCGTCTGGAAAAGGCATGCCAGCTGCTGCTTGCATCGGACTCCACGGTTCTGGAAATATCACAGGAAGCCGGATTTGACAACCTGTCCTATTTTAACCGCTGTTTTAAAAAGAAATTTGCCCAGACTCCCAGTGCTTACCGCAGCATGCAGCTGCACCTGCGCCAGGTACCGGACTGAATCTGCGTACTTTTCAAAAAGGAGAATTTCATGAGCATTCAGAATATATTATTTGACTTCTACGGCACGCTTGCCGGCATCCATACAGACGAATCCAGAAAGGAACTCTGGCGCTGCCTTTCCGTCTGGTACCAGTCACACGGTGCCGCTTACACGCCCCTGCAGCTGCGCAGGGATTACAGGCAGTCTGTGCAGGAAGAAAAAAGGCTGGCATCTGCAAGGCATCCGCAGTACACAGCACTGGACATCCGCATCGAATCGGTATTTGAGCGGCTGTATGCAGGCCGGGACGTCCATGCTTCCAGCGATGTTATCGCTGAAACGGCCCTTTTTTTCCGCACGCTGTCCCGTGCCCATATCAGGCTCTATCCGGGCGTGCGCGCCATGCTTGCAAGGCTGCACAAAGAAGGCAGGCGCTGCTATCTGCTGACCAATGCCCAGGCTGCATTTACGCTGCCGGAGCTGCGCCTTCTGGAAATTTCTGACTGCTTTGACGGCTGCATGATTTCGTCACAGCAGGAATGTGCCAAGCCTGACCCGCATTTTTTCCAGGCTGCATTGGATGCGTTCGGGCTGGATAAAAAAGACACCATTATGGCAGGAAATGACCCGCGCACAGACATCGCGGGAGCGAATGCTTTTGGAATAGACTCTGTGTATATTCATTCTGACCTTTCGCCGGAATGGACAGGAACGGCGGGGAGTACTTATACGGTTTTGGACGGGGATATCGGGAAGCAGGAAAAACTGCTGTTAAAGCTGTGACACCCGCTGACATGCCATGGCACAGCACCGTCCTTAAAACAGGTACTGCGCCATCACATAATTACTGACATCCACTCCAAAATCCGTCAGGCAGTAACCGCTGCCTGTTTTTTGCAGCAGCTTTTCCCGCATCTGCGCTTCCAGCACGTTTCCGTACACATCTTCCAGTGTCCTGTGGAACTGCTTTTGGAATGCATCCGCTGACACGCCGCGCATCATGCGCAGCCCGAGAAACAGAAACTCCTCCATCTGCGCCTTTTCATCCAGCCGGTTTTTCTCACGCACCGCTGTTCCAGGTGCCTTTGAAAAGTCTGCTTCCAGGTATTCCTTTAAATCCGGCGTATTCGAAAAACGTACATTTTCTATCAGGGACGCGGCTCCAAGACCGATGCCGAGATAATTTTCCCTCGTCCAGTAAGCGGTATTATGCCTGCATGCAAACCCTTCCCTGGCATAGTTGGAAATCTCGTAGCGCTGATAGCCCGCGCCTTCAAGCAGCTCCTTTGTCCTTACATACATCCGGCGTTCTTCTTCTTCCGAAGGCAGAAGCTGCTGCTCCTTTCCCTGGTCCCGCAGCCCTGCTGCGTCCGCGTAGCGGCTGTAAAAAGGCGTCCCTTCCTCGATAATCAGGCTGTATGCCGAAATATGCTCCGGGCGCAGCGCCAGCACCTTTTCCACGGTCTTTTCATATGTGCCCGGGGTCTGTCCCGGCAGCGCCGACATAATATCCACATTCAGGTTCCCAAATCCCATCCGCCGCGCCAGCTCAAAATTTGCCGCAAACTGCCCGAAATCATGAATCCGCCCAAGCAGGCGCAGTTCTGTTTCATCTGCTGACTGCAGGCCGAAGCTCAGCCTGTTTATGCCGGATTCACGGTAAGCAGACAGCTTTCTTTCATCCACGGTGCCCGGATTGCACTCCGCCGTCACTTCCGCACCGGGCAGGATGTGAAAACACGCAGACAGCTCCCCAAACAGGAAGCGCATCTGCGCAGCAGAAAGAACGGACGGCGTCCCGCCGCCCGCAAAAATAGTTGTTACCGGATAATCCGCATATTCCCTGGCCAGCATATGGATTTCCCGGCCCATCTGCTCCACATATGCCTGGCGGACATGCTCCGGTGCCGGTGCAGAAAGAAAATCGCAATACTGGCATTTGCGGACACAGAACGGAATATGCAGGTACAGTCCCATTGTTTTCATAAAAATATCAGTCCTCGTCCAGCTTCAGCACGCTCATAAACGCTTCCTGCGGGATTTCCACGCTGCCAATCTGGCGCATGCGCTTCTTGCCTTCCTTCTGTTTTTCCAGAAGCTTTTTCTTACGCGTTATATCCCCGCCATAACATTTTGCCAGTACATCCTTGCGCATGGCACGCACGGTTTCCCTTGCGATAACCCTGCTGCCGACAGCTGCCTGGATTGGAATTTCGAATAAATGGCGCGGAATTTCCTCTTTCAGCCGCTCGCACATTCTGCGTCCGCGCTCGTAAGCCGTACCGGAAAAGACGATAAAAGAAAGCGCGTCCACTTCTTCTTTATTAATCAGAATATCCAGCTTGACAAGGTCGGATTTCTGATAGCCCTTTAATTCATAATCAAACGATGCATACCCGCGCGAACGCGATTTTAACGCATCAAAAAAGTCGTAAATAATCTCATTTAATGGAATGATATATTTCAGCCGCGCCCTTGTTTCTTCCAGATATTCCATGCTGATATAAATGCCCCTGCGCTGCTGGCACAAATCCATAATCGGCCCGATATATTCGCTGGAAACCATGATTTCGGCATCCACAACCGGTTCTTCCATATAGTCGATTTCCGCCGGCTCCGGCAGGTTGGACGGATTGGTCAGCTCTATCATCTCACCATCCGTTTTGTGCACCCGGTAGATAACGCCTGGCGCTGTCGTTACCAGATCCAGGTTAAATTCGCGCTCTAACCGTTCCTGAATGATTTCCAGATGCAGCAGCCCGAGAAAGCCGCAGCGGAAGCCAAAGCCCAGCGCAGCCGAGGTCTCTGCCTCATACTGCAGAGCCGCGTCATTTAACTGGAGCTTTTCCAGCGCATCGCGCAAATCCGGGTATTTCTGGCTGTCCGCCGGATAAAGGCCGCAGTATACCATCGGGTTTACCTTTTTGTAGCCCGGCAGCGGCTCGTCACACGGGCGTCCCGCTTCGGTCACCGTATCGCCGACGCGCGTATCTTTGACATTTTTCAGGCTCGCCGTAAAATACCCGACCATTCCGGCGCTTAATTCCTCACACGGAATAAACTGCCCGGCCCCGAAATAGCCTGCTTCCACGACTTCTGCCGTGGCACCCGTTGCCATCATTTTTATTTTTGTCCCTGCTTTGATTATCCCTTCCCGGACACGGCAGAACACAATAACCCCCTTATAGGAGTCATATTTCGAATCAAAAATCAGTGCCTTTAACGGTGCATCCGGGTCGCCGGACGGTGCGGGTATTTTCTGCACGATGGCTTCTAATACCTGTTCCACATTGATACCGGTCTTTGCAGAAATCAGCGGTGCATCCGATGCATCCAGCCCGATAATATCCTCGATTTCTTCTTTGACACGCTCCGGCTCTGCGCTTGGCAGGTCGATTTTATTAATAACCGGAAATACTTCCAGGTCATGGTCTAAGGCCAGGTACACATTTGCCAGTGTCTGCGCTTCAATTCCCTGGGCAGCATCCACAACCAGAATGGCCCCGTCACAGGCTGCCAGGCTTCTGGACACCTCGTATGTGAAATCCACATGCCCGGGCGTGTCAATCAGATTAAAAATATATTCCTGCCCGTCCAAAGCCTGATAAATAATGCGGACAGCCTGGGATTTAATCGTAATGCCCCGTTCCCGTTCCAAATCCATATTGTCAAGCACCTGCGCCTGCATTTCGCGTTCCGTCAAAAGCCCGGTCTTTTCAATGATGCGGTCCGCCAGTGTGGATTTCCCGTGGTCGATATGGGCTACAATACAAAAATTCCTGATTCTGTTCTGGTCAGCTGACATAAATTCCTCCGTTAGTCTCTTTTCCTTTTCCTGATTTTCACATTGCTTCCTATTATACCCTGAAACCCTGGCGAAATCAATCTGCATTTCACAAAAAACATCGTGATTTAAGATGCAATCATTAATTTTCTTTCTGCGATTCCACAAGCTTTACATTAATTGCTCTCTCCTGGCTGCCATTACGAATAATCTTATAACTGACCCTTTTTCCTGCATATGACTGGTTCATGTCAGGATTATCGAATTCATGGAAAAAAATATTATCAGGTGCATGTTCGATAAATCCGTATAGCGTATTTCTCTTATCCAGATTTACATTCATCACATTTCCAGTGTACAGTTTGTCCTCATTTTTCTCATTTGAAACCCCATGAATTTCCTTCATTAAAAACCTGCGAAACTCAGCACTGTCTTTCATGCCATATTGATATTTCGGCCCTTTTAAATCAATCCACTTATCAGCTATATTTTCAAATTTTTCACAGGCTTCTTCTGCCATCTGCATAAGTTTCCCGCCTTCCAGCGACTTGTGCAGCTGTTCACAATATTTGTCAATATCATCAGATGCCAGTTCCGGTGAAGGCCCGCACTTCATTTCCTTGACTAATAACATAATATGCATTTTAAAACGATGCAGTCTTTTGGGAAGCTTCCCTTCCCTGAAAAGCCTGTCTATATTCAGGTACAGCAAGGCAGACAAATAATATGGCTGATAAGAATGCACATCAACAAATAAACTATCTTTATATTCTTTCAGTAATTTGTATTCATGTCTGTGGCTATTCTCCACATGATTCAAAAATAACGCAGCCATGCTTTGAATTAAACCTCGAAAGCTGATTATCTGCTGTGGCTTTATTTGAAAATTATTTACATATTGTCTGGCACGTCTTTCATAATATATTTTCTGATAGCCGTGCACCTCATTTATTTCAAAGTATTTTTCAAGATTTTTATGAAACTCTCTGATTGTCTCAAATGCCTGCTCATAAACAATATTTTGCCGGTTGGCCCCTTTTACAATTCCCTGCGTCACTGCTTCCAGGTCAGAACCCACAATTTTTGTAATAATTTGGACACCATTGAGATTCACTCCGTTTCGATATGCCCGATACACCATATTGCAGGTCTGGCATCCGTTTACAATCTGGGGACTATCTAATACATACTTTCCATTCTTAGCTGCAATATTTTTGCACACTATCGTAATCCCATTATTAAACAGTACGAAACGTTCCGGAAATTTTTCCAATGTAGACATAATCTCCTGATTGACAGACGAATCTCCTTGAAAATCCCTCACGTTGTCATCAAACATATTTCTTCGCAGCAATCCATCCGAAGTCACTGTCAGCTTTATCAACTCCTGGGCTGACATGCATGTAATGTATGCATTACCGTATTTTTCCTCGCCGCCAGGTATTAATGACGCACTTTTTAGCTCCAGCTCTGCCTGATAATTATTTTCATTCGAATGGATGATACCTTGCAGACGCTTCTCATTAATTCTGATGCTGGCTATATCTGAAAACCAATGATAAAAAATATCCTTGAAGTTTATTTTATCCGTGTTTCCATTATTGCTATAAATTACTACCTTCAGTACAGGATTATCCTTCCATCGCAAAACAATTTTTCTGGACATTGCATAAGAGAGAATCTGAATCCAATCCTCTCTCCTTTCTTCTGCATCCAGACTGGCAAAAAGCTTTTCAAGCTGCTGCATAAGGGCTTCCTCATCACCGAAACCCAGAAAATATAATTCCAGCTGTCCCTTCTGGTCTCTTTGCAGAATATCATCTATATCCTTCGGATTGCTAAGTATCTGGTCATTAAGCAGAAAAAGAGCACCCCGTATTTCTGAAAACTCTGGCGAATCAACACAGATTTGATCCAGTAAATCAGCATCTGTATCAAAGCGTCCCGGCTGAAACTGCGAAAAAAAATGGTAATTGACAAACCTATTCCAATTTGTATCTTTCGAATTACCCAGCAGCTTAAAATCTTCTATAAACTGGTCAAATTTCGCATCCAATAAATTCTGCATTATAAAGCCCCCTCTCATACGGGAAATTTCATTTTATAAACCTGATTTTCTGCCTGCAGCAGCCTGATATTGATTTTATATGTATCGAGTCCACCCTCTGCCTGAAAAGTCCTCTCCAAAATTGCACGAGCTGCCCGAAGCGCTGCTCTGTCTTTTGCAATTCCTAATCCTTTTTTCCGCTTTGCCAGTGTCATTGCCTGCCTGTCATGTTCAAATTCATCACATCGTTTCTGGCAATCATTTCTAAGACGTTTCATCCTTTCTTCATCATAACTTCTAGTGCTCCATCCGGGCAGAAATCAGAGTTTAGTGCTGACTGATTCGCGTCAGTGCAAGGCAAAATTTCAACGGCGATGTGGTCATCGACTAGAAATTTTAACGAAGCAATGGCGTGAATCAGGCTGTAATAAACTCTGATTTCTGCCCGGATGGAGCACTAGTAATAACTCCTAAATCCGGAATTACCGAATACCCGGATATGCAGCCTAAAATATTGTGCTTCAAATACCCGAAACCTGCATTCCACTGATTATAGAGGCTGATTATCGTTTTTTCTCCTGCCAGTGTGTCCTTAATATCATATAAATGCCACCTGGCAGACTTTTTCGCATGATTCAGTACTGCAGCTGTAATATCAATAACCTTTGCCCCTGTTTTTGCCACATCCATAGGCCGGTATTCTTTTGCAAAATATCCAATGTCATCATTCTGAATGCAATATTCCAAAACAACCTGATCCAGGCTGTTATCTCTTTGCTTTTCTTCTACCACAATTTTACGGGAACTGTGAATCTGATATAACCTTCTCGGTTCTGGTACCATTGACTCTCTTAATTTTCCAGCCTTTATCGTCATTATCTACCTCGTAATCCTATCCGCCTCATCATATAATTTGTTCAGGTTTTGTCCAAAAAGCTGAAAATCATATCCCATCAGCGGATGACTCATAAATTCCAATTCCTCAACAGCTGTATTCCCCTGCTTCCCATTTTGAAATTCATATACACTTGCTTTCATATCAGGCCGCAGCAAGTCAGCTTTCATTAATTCCAGCTCCGACAGCATTTTATAATCAGCCCGGCCCCAGTTTAATCTCGACAGCATAAACAAATTATTTAACCGGCTTGCCATTGTATCACTGTGCGAACTAATGATGATATGCATTCCAGCATTTACCATTCGTATCAGCCACCGGGCCATTTCCCCCTGCAGCAAAGGATGGAGGCTGTTCTCTGCTTCATCACAGTAAAGCCAGTCTATCTTCTGTACAGCACTTAGTGCTTTTATAAAGGGTGCCAATTCGTGAATCATGGAAGATGCCAGATACAGCGGAATCATCCTGTCACCCTGCCTGTCTGCATAAAATGTTTCGTCACCTTCTTGTACTACTTTTCCTTGCAGAAGATGTTCTTCGCCAAACTCCAATAAACTTCTCCTTGAATCCAGCAATTGTTCAGTCCCAGCATACAACTGAAGAAAACGCAAGAAATCCTTCACCGGCATCACTAAATTTCCTGCTGCTTCAACAGCAAAATAATGCTTATATAACAGCTGCAAGCCTGAACGTGATGCCGGCAGAAAAAGCTGTCCCAGGCCCGCAGCCGTTTTTCCAGATAAAATAATCCTCCAGACAGCTTTTAAAGTTTCTTCTACTGCATTATCCCGGCAGCTACACCCAGAAATCCTGTGTTCAAAAGAGTTTTTGTTTTCTCCATTTTCATACTGACGGATATCAATACTTGCTTCAGCTGTTTCTTCTTCCATGCTGCCATTCTGGCATTCCGTAATACTGCTCACAAAGTACTCAGATTCAGCACTCTCCAATATTATTTTTATTTCTTCAGCTGAAACTGCAGCTCCAAAAATATCTTTCATCATACGCAGCCTGTTTTCAGCCAGATATTCGTTCATCCTTTGTTCCAGCTCCCAAAACCATTCCTGATCACAGCGGATTAAATACTGGCCATCCATCTCGGACTGTTTTGCCCCAGAAAGTGGAACAGGCATATTTTCCAGTTGTTTTCGTATTCCATATATCAGCTGCATGACCATAGTCTTCCCGCTATTATTATTTCCCACAAAAACAACAAAATTATTTAATGATATATCCGCTGATTCAATCCTTCCAAAATTTCTTATTATGAAATGCAATATCATGATAATACCCCTCTTTTTCTTCTAATATACAGATACCTCATCCCGGTATATCATTTTACAGTTCCTGCTGATACGGGAATTTTTCAGCCAGAGTCCTGCTTTACAGGTATATGGTTCTCCGACCAGGTTCTTAATCATGCCGCAGCCGGTACAGCAGATTCTCCCTTTTATCCATTACATAAAATATCAGGCACGGCACGCACACGGCCAGCACGGCCCTTGCAGCACCATACGCGGCATACAGCCCCATGTGCTGCTCATACTGGAAAAATTCCATTTCGCGGCCAAGCGCCTGCACTGCAAAATAGCCAAGCGGCATGCCCGCTGCAATGCTCCCTGTCCAGGAAAGCAGCATATAGCAGCACCCTTCCGTGGCAAGCATCCTGTATACCTGGCCGTGAAGCATGCCCATTCCCTGCATCACGGCTATTTCACGCCGGCGGTTATAAATGCTGCTGTAAATCACGTTTACAAAATTCATCAGCCCGATGGTGCCCAGTATCGCGCTGGCCGAAATGCCAAGCGCTGCGATTCCGCCTGCAAATCCCTCAAACTGGCCGCGGAAGGTGGTCCTGGATTCGTATAAGAACCGGCCATCTGCCTGTTTTAAGGCAGCCATGCTTTTTTCCCACTGCTGCTCGTAATCCTCTTTCACATCATATGCATACACATAATAATCCCCGGACTGAGTCTGGCGCATCCACTCGTCTGCCGGAAGGTACAGCTCCACATTCATGGAATAGCGGAAACGCACGGATAAATCATGCGGCATATTGCCAACAGCCAGGACCGTATATTCTTCACTGCCATGTTCAAACGGCAGCGTCACTTTGTCTCCCGGCTCAAAGCAGCTTTCTTTTCCGCCGCTTTGCACAAACCCGCCCGCAATCACATACCTGCCGGTCGAAAATGCTTCCCAGTCCAGGCTGTCCGCACCGTCCATGCCCTTTAACACCTCGATTTTGCGGTAAATATACGCATCCAGCCCATAGACAGGCGTCCAATGCATCGTTCCGTCCTGATAGGTGTCCGATTCCCCGGCAAGTTCCCGGTATTTATCGTAAGTTTTTCCGGAAAGCGGCACATCCATCCATGCAACACATGCCCCGCCGGATGCTTCCAGGCCATCCTGGCGGGCAAGCCGGCTTATCCTGCCGCTGTCAAGCACTGCGGGTTCATGGCCGCCCTGCGCCTGGTTAAAATACGAACGGTCTGCGATAATAAAATCACTGGTTATCATATCCTTTAAAAACACTTCCAGATTCATTCCTTTGGAAATGGTATAAAACAGGGCGGACAGCATGACGCACATCACAAGCGAGCCGCATATCATCAGGCTTTTCCTGCGGTCGCGCATCATATGTTTCCATGCCATGACATGCATCCTGCAGCCGTTTTTGGATTTTGACGCCTTTGTGCGGCCTGCTCCTGCCCGGACAAACCGCCGCGCCAGCACCGGCTCCATTCCCGCCGCAATCCGGGCCGGCCTGCGGCTGCTGATGCGCACGGTTATATAAGAAAACAGTGCAGAAAACAGGAAAATCAGCGGATGCGGCACGGCCTTTACAGACAGGAAGCCAAAAGACGCCATGATTTTTGGCAGAAACACCATGGCCAGCCCGACTCCCGGCAGGAAACCGAGCGGAATGGCTATCGCGCACAGCATGTTTGTCTTTGCATGCACAATCCCAAGGATTTCCGTTTTCAGAAATCCCATCACTGCCAGCGAGCCGTAAAACCGCGTGTCCTGCATCACTGAGATATTGTATATATTATAAATAATGAAATAACCGCACAGCATAATTACCGCAAGCACGCCTGCCAGGGCCGCTGCCACGCCTGTGTCCATGCCTGCGCTGTCCGCAAAGGCCGGATTGAGCATCCAGTCATTTTCCTGTGCGCCAATTTGCTCCATCAGCTGTTCCATGCTGCACTGCAGGCGGGCATCGCTTTGAAACATAACCTCTGCAACCCGCACGCCCAGCATCGAATCGCGGTTTTCATCACCGGATGCCTCTGCCAGCTCCCTGCGGCAGAATTCCTGCGAGACAAACATAACCTCTGCGGAGGAAGGTTTTTGTTCATATGCGCCGCATATTGTAAAATCTGCCTCTTTTAATATGCCATTGACCATATAGCTCAGGCGGATTGTTTCCCTGCCCTTTGGCGCTATCCCCCAGCTTTCCAAAAGCTGCGTGGAAACTACGGCTTCCATTCCGCCTGCCGGCATATGCCCCCAGACAGGCTCATAAAACATCCACGAAGCCAGTTTGTCTTCGCAGTACTGCATTTCAATGACTTCGTCCGCAGCATCATCCTTCAAAAACCCGAGATGCTGGTAACAGCTGGCATCCGAAACCCGGCTGTCCTGTGCCATTGCCCGTATCTGTTCTTCTGAAACGCCGATAACCGCTCCGTGTGCCGTCCACGCGGCATTTTCCATCTGTGCCTGGCGGATGCTGCTTTGAAAATAAAAAACCGATGCAAATACCGTCGTAAACAGCACCGTTGTCAGCATCACTGCCGCAATCACACATGCACTCTGAAATTTATGTTCCAAAAGGCTTCCTGCCGCAATTTTCCTGCAAACAGGCAGCATTTCACTTTTTTCACGCTTACCCATTCCTGATTCCCCCATTCCGCAGTCAGGATGCCGCCACGCGTCCGTCCCTGATTTGGATGACCCGGTCACACAGCCGTGCAATCTGCATATTATGCGTAACCATAATTGTCGTGCGGTTCATTTTGCGGCACAGCGCCTGCATCAGGCGCACGACCATGGCTGTATTGCGGCTGTCCAGATTTCCGGTCGGTTCATCGGCCAGAATCAGCGCCGGATTATGGATAAGCGCCCGGATAACAGCGACACGCTGCTGCTCCCCGCCGGACAGCTGGCTTGGAAGCGCATACTTTTTATCCAGAAGGCGCAGTTTTTCGAGCATAAAATCGATTTTCTTTTCTTCTATCTTTTTCTTTCCAAGCTGCAGGGGCAGCACAATATTTTCATACACATTCAGCACCTGAATCAGGTTGAAATCCTGGTAAATAAATCCAAGGCTGTTCCTGCGGTACAGCGTCCGCTGGTGCTGGCTCATATTCGAAATGACCTGCCTGCCGATTATAATGCGTCCGCTGTCCGGCGTGTCCAGCGCGCCTAACAGATTCATCAGCGTCGTTTTCCCGCTGCCGGAATCACCGGTTACGGCAAGCAGCTCCCCGGCCTGTACGGTAAAGCTGACATGGTTTAATACCGGGACTGGCACTTCACCGTTTTGATATGTTTTTGACACATCCTCGACATAAATCGCTGTTTCTTTTTCCATAAAATCTCCTTCCTGCAGCAGCCGTCCCATACTGCCGGAAGGCGTGCTGCCATACATATTTCTTCCTGATTTTATTTTATTACCAGTTTTTTCGAATGTCAAGGCAGCCTCTCAGGCCCTTGTATGTTTCTTTCCCGCAGTGAATGCCCCTGGGGCAGACCCCATGTGCACTAACTTTTTTGCTGCAAATCCATAAAATTCATGATATAATTAAAAAGGGTGAATTTTATGGATATAAATGATTTAGTTAAGCTGCTGCCGTCAGGCTATGAACAGGCATGCTATGATAAAAAAGCAGTTACGAGAAAGCGAACAATTAAAAATCCTCTTGATCTGCTGCGGCTGGTCTTATTTTATCTTTCCGGCAATAAGTCATTGATTGATGTAAGCCACTTCGCTTTGACCAGCGGCATTGGAAAAATCAGTGATGCTGCCTTTATGAAAAGGTTTCTAAAATGTAAGGACTGGATAATCTGGCTCTCACAGCATATTCTGCCAAACCCAGTGATTCAATATAAAAAGCCTGGATGGCTGGAGCCTTTCCAGGTTCTCGCCATTGATGCATCAGATATTATAGAAAAGGGCGCGGTAAAAAGGCTATGGCAGGCATCTGCATTACGC
>CAJTSV010000026.1:19745-38236 GCA_910579075.1 uncultured Eubacterium sp. | reverse complement strand
CCATCGCGGCTTTTTATAGTGGAGCACAGGATTGGGAAGGATATGCTGTGAAAGCCAGATGATCCACGCCTTTGATTTTAGAAATCTTTTCATAAATCCAACATCGCTGATCTTACCAATACCGCTCATAAGAGCAAACTGACTTACATCAATGAGCGATTTATTGCCAGAAAGATAAAACAGAATCAGCCGCAAAAGATCAAGAGGATTTGTAATTGTCCGTTTCCTTGTTATGGCCTTTTTCTCGTAACAGGCATCTTCATATCCTGCTGGAAGTAATTTCACTAAGTCATTTGTATTCATAAATCTCACCCCGTTTCAGTATAACATAAAATTTATGAATATGCAAAAGTTAGTGCTTATGGGGGAGTACCCGCCTTATGCGGAAAAATTTCTGGAACGGGAAGGCATTCACCTGGAAATGGAACCGGGGGATTTAAAAGTATTAAAGGAGCATACGGTGGATTTTATTTCCCTGTCTTATTATAACAGCCGCTGTGTCCGTTCGGACGGGCAGGGAGAGGCATCGGGCGGTAATGTATTTGCTTCGGCGAAAAATCCTTATCTGGAATGCAGCCAGTGGGGATGGCCGGTAGACCCGCTCGGACTGCGCATTACCCTGAATGCCCTTTACGACCGTTACCAAAAGCCACTGTTTATCGTGGAAAACGGCCTGGGGGCAAGGGATGAGCCGGACGGTGATGGATGTATTCTGGATGATTACCGGATAGATTACCTGAAAGCCCATATCCAGGCAATGATGGATGCCGTGGATGAGGACGGGGTGGACTTAATCGGATATACCCCATGGGGATGCATCGACCTGGTCAGTGCAACAACAGGGGAAATGTCCAAGCGGTATGGGTTTATTTATGTGGATAAGGATGACAGCGGGAACGGCACGCTGGAGCGGGTGCGGAAAAAATCCTTTGCGTGGTACCGGGATGTGATTGCTTCGAATGGGGAGAATCTGAAATAGAATATGTGTATCTGAAAGGGCAGTTACTGGTCACGGAGTGAACAGCAAAAAAGGGCATCTGTGGGGACATGGATGCCCTTTTTTGCTGTTTCTTTCTATGGCATTCTATGATAAAATAGAACTGTCTTGCAGACAGGAAAAGGGAGTGGAGGCAGCAGTTATGGGAATTGTGGCAGGGACTATGGCAGTCGGGGTTCAGGATTTTTGCAAAATTATGGAAGAACATTGTTTTTATGCAGACAAGACAGGGTTTATCAAAGAATGGTGGGAAAATAAGGATGATGTAACACTGATAACCCGTCCAAGGAGATTTGGGAAGACGCTGGCAATGAGCATGCTGGAATATTTTTTCTCTATCCGTAATGCCGGGAAGGGCGTTTTGTTTGAAAACCTGGATATCTGGAAAGAGGAAGCATACCGGAAGCTGCAGGGAACCTGTCCGGTTATTTTTTTAAGCTTTGCGGGTGTAAAGGCGGGCACCTATGAGGAAGCTTACGGTGATATCAGAAGGCTTATTTCCCGTGAATACCGAAGGCATGCCTTCCTGCTGGACAGCGGACAGTTTCTGGAATCAGACAGAAAGCAGTTTGAAAGGATTCTGAATGAGGATGGAAGTGCCGGGGAATTCTGTTTTGCCATCAGCCAGCTTTCGGAATATTTATATCATTATTATGGGCAGAAAGCAATTATTCTGCTGGATGAATATGACACGCCGATGCAGGAAGCTTATATAAACGGGTACTGGGAAGAAATGGCAGGGCTGATTCGCAAGTTTATGAATTTTACATTTAAAACAAATCCATATTTAAAACGCGGCCTGATGACTGGAATTACAAGGATAAGCAAGGAGTCGGTTTTTTCTGATTTAAATAACCTGGAAGTGATAACGGCATCTTCCAGGAAATATGCATCTGCATTCGGATTCACCGAACAGGAAGTCATGCAGGCACTTTGTGCATATGGAATGCAGCATGAGATGCAGGGGATGAAACAGTGGTATGACGGATTCCGGTTTGGAGACTGCGGACATATGTATAACCCATGGTCTGTAATAAAATTTCTGGGAGAGAGGGAATTTGCGCCTTACTGGGCTAATACCGGCTCTAACAGCCTGGCTGGCAGGCTGATTCAGAAAAGTGATGCTGACACAAAACTGATTGTGGAAGATTTGCTGCAGGGCGGGTCATTTTTGGCACAGATAGATGAAGAAATCGTGTTCAGCAGCCTGGATTACAAAAAATCTGCGGTATGGAGCCTGCTGCTGGCAGCCGGGTATTTTAAGATTCAGCAGATAACCAGAAACAGGAAGGGGAAAACAGAGTACAGGCTTTCCCTTACGAATAAAGAGATATTTTATATTTTTGATGAAATGGTGACCGGATGGTTTTCAAACAGCAGGCTGAGTTACAGCGATTTTTCAGATGCGCTGCTTGCCGGGGATAAGGAACGCATGAATGACTATCTGAATCAGATTGCCATGGAGACATTCAGTTTTTTTGATACCGGTGCAAAGTCTTCCAGATATAAACAGCCGGAAAATTTTTATCATGGTTTTGTGCTTGGCCTTATTGCTGATTTGCGGGAATTATATCGGGTTTCCTCGAACCGGGAAAGCGGGAATGGCAGGGACGATGTGCTTTTGGAGCCATATCATCCGCAGACGGATGATGCCATGATTCTGGAATTCAAGGTTATTGACCCGGAGACAGAAAAAAGCCTGGAAGATACGGTAAGGGCGGCGCTTAGCCAGATTGTCCGGAAAAATTATGCAGCTGTTTTAGGGAAAAAATGCAGCCGGGAGAAAATCAGGGTTTATGGTTTTGCGTTCCGGGGAAAAGAGGTACTTATTGATGGGGGATATCTGGGGGAAAAAGAAAGGGAATTATCGGAAGGAAAGAAACGCATTAAAAAATAAACAAGATGAAACAGCAAGCTGTTTCGCTTGTTATAAATAATACCGTCTGGCAGGAAACATGCTGTATCGTTTCCAGTCAGGCGTTTTTTTAGAACAAATTCTTATACATAACAATATATGGATAAATGTTATCTAAAGGTATTCTATATCAATCTTTATCTTTTTGCAACCCCAAAGAAAAAATTGTCACAATTTCCAGTTTTTCGTCTTTCTGGTTCTCTTTTCTGTTCTGTCTTTTGTAGATATTTCACAAATTTTTGATGGCCAATAAAATTAAATAGATAGTATGAATAATACCGGAAATTGAATCCTGAATCAGGAAAAAAGAATGCCGGTTTTTATTTTTGTGCCCTGAAATCCGCAGAAATAAAGGCTTTGCGAAGATTATCCAGTGCAGGAAAAACATAACATTTATCCATAAAATGTTATGTTTTTCCTGCAGCTGCATTTCTGGCGGGTTTTTAAGATGCGTCTGCAAAAAGCATGCATGGTTTGCGCGCTGCAGGCATATGGCAGCAGCGGACGTGTATGCTGCCAGCTGTAAAAACAGGAGGAGATTATGCGGGAACTGGATTATGGAAAGGTTGGCATGCGCATCCGCCAGGTCAGGAAGGCAAAGGGCTGGTCGCAGGGCGAGCTGGCAGAAAAATGCGGCATCAGCATGTCGTTTTTGGGACATATTGAGCGCGGGAGCAGAATCATGAGCATGGAGACATTTGCAAATATCTGCGGCGCGCTGGAAGCAGGGGCAGATGAACTGCTCTGGGGCGTTGCCGGTCCGTCGGATGCGGTGCTGGATATGTGGAACCAGCCAGTGAGAAACTGTGGCCGGGAAAGCGGAAAAAAACGGGATGACGGAAAACAAAACAGGAATCTGGCAGATGGGGAAGGTGGCAGGGACAGCTATGCTATGTATGTTAAAATCATGAAATCTGTGGCTGAGATTATGAATGAAGCTGAGAAATAAAAGGAACTTGCACAACTGAAAGGATGAAATACCGGATGGATGGACAGTACCCTTGGAGAAGGGCAGAAGAAACAGAAATTGATTTGACAGATTTTCTGAAAAAGTTTTGCAGACAGTGGAAGCGGATTACTATCTGTGCCCTGGCATGTGCGTTTCTTTTGGGGATGGCCGGGTGGCTGAGGGGAAGGAACGGGCCGGATGCGGGCAGCAGGGAACAGGAATATGCTGAATTAGAAGAAATAGAGCTGACAGAAGCGGAGCAGCAGGCAGTGGAAGATGCCATGCGGCTGGAACGGGAAATCATAGGGCTGGAAACGTATCTGGAAAATTCTGTCCTGATGCAGCTTGACCCGTATCATAAAAATAAAGTGATTATGCTGTATTGGATAGACCGGGCAGAGAGGCAGGAACTGCCTGTAATTACCGAAAGCTATTTGCATTTTGTATTAAATGGGGGTGCAGCAGATGCACTGTTAAAGTCTGGCAGCTGGAAATTAGACAAAGGCTGTCTTGCAGAATTGATATCCGCTTACCAGAAAACAAACAGCTTATCTTACCAGATTGTTTCTGATAGCAGTTCTGACAGCAGCACGGTGCCAGGTTCTTTTTTTTACGTCGAAATTACTGGCCGGAATGCAAAAACAGCTGAAAATATGGCACAGGATATGCAGAATTTACTGGAAAAATATTCTGAAAGTGCACAGAAGAATGCTGGCAGCCACAGGCTGACGCTTATAGACTGTACAAAAAACGTAACAGCAGACAGTTCGCTTCAGTCGCAGCAGCATGATAAGAAAGCTCTGCTTTCTTCAAGCAAAACAAGTTTAATATCGATGATAAATGGATTCAGTGTAAATCAGAAGCAGGCTTATTATGCAGCTGGCGGCATCAAAAATGAGGATAAAGAAGAATTGGAAAATGAGGCAGGAACAGATTCGTACAGGAGAATTATCAAATACATGTTTCTTGGGCTTGCGGGCGGTATTTTTGCATATGGCGGTATTTTTTTCTGCTGGTATTTTTTCAGTGACCAGATAAAAAGCCCGGAGGAGATGAAAAGACTGTATACGATGCCGGTCTATGGCAAGCTTGTGCCGGAAAATAGAAACCAGGAAAAAGCCCGGATGCTGAATCAAATCAGGATTGGATGCCGGAGACGGGGCATAAAAAAGCTTTATGCAGCATCGGACTTTATGCTTGGTGTAAAGGAAAGGCAGTGCCTGGAAAGCATTGCTGTGCAGCTGCGGGAATGGGATATCGATATGGAAGCAGCCGAAAATGCTATTGCAGATGCTTCGTTATGGGATGAAATACCAGAAGCAGCCGGTGTACTGATGGTGTGCAGGCTGGGGCTGACGACACGCAATATGATAGATGATGGAATGAATTTTTATCTGGAAAATGACATTGCAGTGATTGGTTCAGTAGTATTTTCCGCTAATATTTAAAAACCGGACCCGGTTATGGGAGTCTGAAGGCTGCATAAAAGGGAACGGGGTTATAAGCATGGAAAGCCTGGAGCAGAAAATATGGCTGCAGGAATGGCGAAGCCAGCCTTTCGGGCAGCCAGACGGAAATGACAGGTGGCTTTTGGATAAGTGGAATAGAATAAAAAGGAGGGACACCAGATGGCTGAATATGAGATAAAGAAAATGACAGGCAGGCCATATCTGGTCGATGTGCCGGTATGCATTTTTGTGTGGATCAGGCCAGGCTTGCAGAGAGAACAGTTTGAAATACTTAAGAAGGCCAGGCCGAGCAGGATATTTCTGATATCCGATGGCGGAAGGAATGCGAAAGAATGGCGCGCAATCAGGAAAAACAGGGAAATGTATGAAAAGGAAACAGACTGGGAGTGTACGATTTATAAGGTTTTCCAGAAAAAAAATATCGGAATGTATGCCAATGGGGAAACAGCGCTGGCATACATCTGGAAAAAAGCAGACAGGTGCATTTTTCTGGAAGATGATACGATGCCATCGGTTTCTTTTTTTTCATTTTGTGCACAGATGCTTGAACGCTATCAGGATGATGAAAGAATCTTCCGGGTGAATGGATTAAATTTTCAGGAAATCAGTGATACAGTGTCAGATAGTTATTTTTTCTCGATAAAAGGAAGCAGCTGGGGATTTGCTACCTGGAAACGGGTTTTTGAAGGGAAGTACCAGAATTTTGATTATGCAAAGGAGCCGCGTATTTTAAAACTTTTGAAGAAAGATAGCAGGATGGACACAGGACTTTACAGACAGATAAAGGCATATCCCAGATGTAAATCGTATGGAGGACATCCGCCAGGAACCGAATTTTTCTTTGGTGCATGTCCATTTTTGCAGCATCAGCTGGAGATTATTCCTGCTAAAAATATGATTCAAAGCAAAGGATGGCAGGATTCGGAACATGCAGATGAAATTCATCTCCTGCCAAAGGGAATCCGGAAAATTTTCTGTCTGAAATCTTATGAACTGGATTTTCCATTGTCACATCCAAAATATGTGCTGCCAGACACCGATTATGATAACTATGTGTGCAGGCTCTTTGCTGTCGGCCATCCAGCAGTTTATATGTATCGCAGAATAGAAAGAGCGGCACTTTTATTCTTCAGTGGGAATAGGAAAAGGATGATGGAAAAGGTGAAACAGAATATTGCCAGAAAGAGGAAAATATTAATAGAAAAATAAGGTATCGGATAAATTTAAATGATTAAGGAAAGCAGAAGTGTTCAGTCATTTCATAATATTGTGTCCGGTGTACTCAGTAAAATTCTGCTGTTTCTGTTTGCATTTTTTGCCAGGACTGTTTTTATTAAAATTCTGGGTGCAGAATATACAGGGATTAACGGTCTGTACAGTAATATCCTGACGATGCTGTCCCTGGCTGACTTTGGAGTGGCCAATGTACTTGCTTTTTTTCTGTATGAAGCATTGCGCAGCAATGACCAGAATCGGATTGCAGCGATTATCCGGGCGTTTCGAAAAATATATATATTCATCGGCATGGCAGTATTTGGTATCGGGATGCTCCTTATTCCGGTTCTGCCGGCTGTGATTCAGTCGTCACTGGATGAGTTTCATTTAATTGAGTACTATATACTGTTTCTGCTGAATATGGCTGTCTCTTATTTTTTTGCATACAGGATTATAATTCTTACGGCAGACCAGAAGCAGTATTATGAGAATTTTGTAACTGCTGCTGTGCAGATTGTCATGTATGCTGTACAGATTATTTATCTGATGGTTTTTCGGGATTATACGGGATTTCTGATTATCCAGATTGCCTGCACGGCTGCGAGGAATCTTGTACTGAGCAGAATTGCAGAAAAAAAATATCCTTATATCAGGATAAAGTCATCTGATTACAGGGAATATCAGTTTGATTTCAAAAGCAGGATTCGTAAGGATATCCGTTCGACAATGCTGTATAAGGCAGGAAACGCTGCTTTGAATTATACAGATAATATTTTGATTTCCGCAATCGCTGGTACCGTACAGGTTGGATATTATTCAAATTACAGCCTTATTTTTGGATATATCAGTGCGTATGTGCATATTGCGTCTACTGGGATTACTGCCAGCCTTGGCAGTGTCAATGCAGAAAAAGATGCAGATAAATCCTATGCTGTTTACCGGACGATTTCGTTTTTATTCCTTGCCGGGGCATGCATTCTTATAAATGTGTCTGGATGCTGTGTTCAGGAAATCATATCTGTCTGGCTTGGAGAAGAATATGTGCTGGATTACGGTACATTTGCAGCTATTCTGGTGATGGTATATGTAAATTATGCCTGTACGCCGCCAGTGGTCTGCCGGGAAACGCTTGGATATTTTAAGGAAGTGAAATATGTGATGATTCCTGCAGCAGCAGTCAATCTGGCGTTATCCGTCATTCTGGGAAGAAAATATGGCATGGCCGGAATCCTGGCAGCAACCCCAGTTTCTAAGCTCCTGACACAGTTCTGGTATGAGCCGCGGATTTTATATAAAAAAGCATTTTCTCAGCCGTACCATTTGTTCTGGGCACAGCAGATAAAGTTTCTGGCTATTACATCCGGGTGCATGTTTGCAAATCAGTTTCTGTGCCGTTTTCTGCCAGGAACTTTATGCGGAATCATGGCAAGGGCTGCTGTTTCCGGTGCGCTGACAACAGGGGCTGTTATTTTTGCGAATATGCATTCATATGAAATGAAAGATATTATCCGCCGGATTCGTTTTTTGAAAAAACATTCATAACTTTTGCAAGGTACAGGACGGAGGAGAAAAATGAGGGAGGGTCAGATACTGGTTACAAAGACTGTGCTTCCTGAGATGGATGAGTATATTGAAGAAATCAAAGATTTATGGGAATCCCGCTGGATTACCAATATGGGAGCAAAACACGGGATTTTGCAGGAGAAGCTGAAAAAATACCTGGGTGTTGAAAATGTGGAGCTGCTTGTTAACGGGCATATGGCGCTGGAACTGTCTATCCAGGCTATGGAACTTAAAGGGGAAGTGATTACCACTCCTTTTACGTTTGCCAGCACTACGCATGCAATTGTAAGAAATGGATTAGAGCCGGTATTCTGCGATATCAGAAGGGATGATTTTACAATAGATGCGGACAGAATCGAAGAACTGATTACAGACAGGACATCCGCAATTATTCCGGTTCATGTATATGGAAACATCTGTGATATTGATAAGATTGGTAAGATAGCAGCTAAATATGGGCTGAGGGTCATCTATGATGCCGCACATGCATTTGGTGAAAAACATATGGGAAAACCAGCTGGTGTTTTTGGGGATGCTTCCTGTTTCAGCTTTCATGCAACAAAGGTATTCCACACGATTGAAGGAGGGGCCGTTTGCTTCCGGGATAAAAATCTGGATTTTGGAAGGCAGATATCCCGCCTGAAAAACTTTGGGATAAAGAATACCGATGTTATAGATGAAACAGGCGCGAATGCAAAAATGAATGAATTCTGTGCAGCCATGGGAATCTGCAACCTGCGTCATTTAGAGGAACAAATTGAAATGCGCCGTCTTGTAGCAGGAAGATACCGGAGCCATTTAGAAGGCATTGACGGGCTTCAGTTAAATTGTGTGAATGAGGTGACAGAATCAAATTATGCGTATTTTCCTGTGGTTGTCCATGAAAAAATATTTGGCAGCAGCCGGAATGAGGTCTGTGAGGAATTGATGAAACACGGCATCTTTGCAAGGAAATATTTTTATCCGCTGACCAGTACATTTGCATGCTATCATGACAGATTCGATGCTTCCAGAACACCGGATGCGTTATACATAAGCAAAAGAGTACTCACGCTTCCGATATACCCGGAACTGCGGTTTGCGGACATCGACAGGATTTGCAGTGTCATTCAAAGCTGCAGGAAAAAATAACAGGAATTAGGAGAAAAAATATGGATGGCAGACTGCTGAGTATTTGTATACCGACTTATAACAGGGCTTCAAGAGTAACTGCGTTAGTAAAAAGAATACTGGAGTGTGAATCACAGGAATTTCTGGTGGAAATTACAGACAATGCATCGACGGATAATACGGTGCGTGAATTAAGCAGCATTTCGGACGAACGTGTTGTTTTGTATAGAAATGAAGCAAATCAGGGCGGAAGATTTAATATGATACAGGCTGTATTTCATGTAAAAAGCAGATATGCGCTTTTCTGTACAGACAGGGATATGATTTATCCAGACAGAATAATTCCGCTAATAGAGGTACTCAGGAATGCGGATTTTGCCTTTGCGGCTGTTACTGGAAATAAAAAAAGCCGTTCAGAAGGGCCGGCCAGAACAAAGATAATCAAAAAAGGCCTTGATTCCCTGATTTATCATGGCTTTGCCTGCCATCCGACAGGAATACTGTTTCATTGTGAAATCATAGGAAAAAAGAAGTTTGCAATGGAGGACTATGTCCGCTGGGGCGGGGCAGAACCGTACTGCAGGCTTGGATGGGACCTGATGTTTTACGGCAAAACAGCGCTAATCGATGCAGGTATCTGGAGATATGCCCCGAAAGAATTTTACAGAGACAATAGAAGCGGTTATGACACCGGGAATAATGGATGCTGTAAAAAATTGTATTTTCATCCATATGACAGGACGAAAAATATGGTTCTTGCTATGGATTATCTGCTTTCAGAAAGCAGGTATAAAGAATGCCTGTCCCTGGAAGAAAGAGAACGCCTGGCTGCTGAAATTGCCACGCAGTTTTATAATCTTTTGAAGTATTACAAGTATAATGTAAGCAGTGTTTTTGAAACCGCTCATTATGGAATCAAGCGAAGGTTTATTTCAACAGGCAAACTGCTGGACCTGTGTAAAAAATATGAAGATGCTGCAGTCAGGGCAATGGAAAGGAATCATATAGGTTACAGGGCAATAGCCCAATGGAAGAAGAAACATTATCAGCGTGCTGGAAAAACCGTAATACGGTCACTGTTATATGATTTGCTGTTTTTAAAGCATTTGATAGCTGGCGGGGAATGGTGATGTTAAACGGCACAGCCTGAAAAAGGAAGCAGTGCAGATTCGTATAGTAAAAGCTGCAGGAAAAGGAGGCAGTATGAGTAAAAAATTATTTCTGCTTGGCGGCTCCCGGTATGCAGTTCCGGTCATAAAAGCCGCCCGGAAACTGGGATGCACAGTCATTACCTGTGATTATCTTCCTGATAATGCAGCCCACCGGTTTTCAGACAGATATGAAAATATAAGCATAACAGATAAAGATGCTGTGCTGGAAGCCGCCCGCAGGCATAAGGCTGACGGGATAATGTCATTTGCATGTGACCCGGGAGTTGTAACGGCGGCGTATGTGGCAGAAAAAATGGGGCTGCCATTTCAGTGTTCCTATGAAGCTGCCTGTATTTTGCAGGATAAGGGACGGTTCCGCCAGTTTTTAAAAGAAAATAACTTCAATACACCAAACGCGAAGAAATACTGCGGAAAAAAAATACCGTCAGGAGACATCGATTATTTTCACTGGCCGGTGATTGTAAAACCTTCCGATTCAGCAGGAAGCAAGGGCGTGGCAAAAGTGGCCGGGCCGTCAGATTTGGGAGAAGCGATAGACAGGGCACTGCAAAATTCCATCAGCGGTTCATTTATCATCGAAGATTTTCTGGACTTTTCGGGATACCATTCCAGTGCGGATTCGTTCAGTGTCGATGGCAGGATGGAATTTATAACATATTCAGACCAGCTGTTTGATGCGGAAGCAGAGAACAGCTATGTGCCATCGAAAATAATCTGGCCTTCCACCATGGCACGGAAGAATCAGGACTTTTTAAGCAGCGAAACGCAGCGGCTGGCAGAACTGCTCCATATGGGTACTGGAATTTACAATATTGAAACATGCGTGGACCGTTCGGGCAGGCCTTACTTAATGGAAGTATCGCCCAGGGGAGGAGGCTGTAAGATTGCAGAAATACAGCAGCTTTCCATGGGCGTGCAGCTAATCGAAAATGAAGTGCGCCGTTCTGTGGGAATGCCGCTGCTTCCGGTAAAAGCACATGAGAGCGACGGGTGCTGGTGCGAGATGGTTATCCATGCAGCACCGGGACAAAGAGGCATTTTCCAGCGCATGGAAATAGACCCTGCAGTCAGGGACAGATATGTGAAGGAGCTGGATTTTGCGGTTCAAAAGGGAGATGCCGTGCAGCCGTTTACAGGTGCCGACAGGGCGCTGGGAGATATGTTTTTAAGATTCGCCAGCAGGGCTGAGCTGGATGAAATCATGCAGCATTCTTCTGAATGGCTGAAAATAATCACGGCATAAAGAAGCTGGCAGATTCGGAATTTGTGCAGAAGCGCAGGAACGGGCTTGCACGGCAGGGAAGGGAGGGATGCTGCATAAAGGAGTATGGAGGCTATCTGGAACTGGAAAAGTTTCATGGAAGGGAATATCACGAAAACAGCATTGCGTTAAACTGCGGGCGCGGTGCACTCGCGTATCTGATTCAGGCGAGGAAAATCCGTGAAATTGCACTGCCGTATTTTTTATGCGGTTCTGTTGCGGAAACATGCAGGAGGCTTAAAGTTCATATCAGATACTATCACATTACAGAAGATTTCATGCCCGCAGAAGGGGCATGCGGGGATGAATTTTTTTATGCTGTGAATTACTACGGACAGGTCAGGCAGGATGCCATGGGCACGCTGGCAGGAAGATGTCCGGGGAGGCTGATTGCAGATTATGCGCAGGCTTTTTTTGAAAAACCTGCAAGCACGGGGGCGGACACGCTGTATACCTGCAGAAAGTTTTTCGGAGTAGCGGACGGGGCATATTTATATACAGACAAATGCGAAGAACAGGACGGGCTGCCGCTGGATGAATCGTTTGCAAGGATGGGATATGTGCTTGGAAGGTATGAGAGGACTGCATCTGAATTTTATAAGGAATTTGCAGAAAACAATGATTTTTTTTCAGATGAACCGGTCAGGAAGATGTCGAAGCTGACCCGCAATCTGCTGAAAGGAATTGATTATGATGCTGTGAGGCACAGGAGGACCGGCAATTTCCGGTATCTCCATGAACGGCTTCGGAATGTGAATAAGCTTGCCATAGATATTCCCGAGGGTCCTTTTATGTATCCTCTTTATGTAAAAGGCGGGAACAGAATCCGGGAAAAACTGCGGATGGAAAAAATATACATTCCGGTACTGTGGCCGGATGTATTTAAAATATGCAGAGCAGGAGACCTGGAATATGATATGGCTGAAAATATCCTGCCGCTGCCGGTTGACCAGAGATATACAGAAAAGGACATGGAATATATCTGCAGCAGGGTGGAAAGACATTTGGGAAAGACAGGGGGAATGCAGTAAATGGAGAAGATGATTCATGGCAATAAAATACATGTGCTTATATTTCCGGCGGGCGAGGTCAACGCTGCAGAACTGCATGATGCACTCTGTTCCTGTGTCAATATTGAAGTATATGGGGCTTCTTCCGAAGACAGGCATGGAAGGTTTTTATTCAAAAATTACAAAACAGGACTGCCAAATATCAGTGACGGCAGTTTCATGCAGGAATTTAACAGGGTGCTGGATGAATGGCAGATTGACTTTATTTTTCCAACACATGATACTGTGGCAGAATATTTTGCTTCCTGCCGGAATATGCTGCATGCAGGTGTTATTTGTGCAGACAGCAGGACCGCGCATATTTGCAGGGACAAGCGCCTTGCCTATGAACTGTTTCAGGGAGAGGGTTTCTGTCCCGAAATTTATTCTGGATTTGACAGGCTTCCTGTATTTATGAAACCGCGCAGGGGCCAGGGGGCAATAGGAGCAAAGCTGATTAACAGCAGGCAGGACGTGCCTGCCGGGCTGGATTTGAATGACTATGTAATCTGTGAGTATCTTCCGGGAGAAGAATATACGGTTGACTGTCTTACGGACAGGCATGGCAGCCTCACAGCGGTTATGCCCCGGTCCAGGCAGCGGCTGCTTGCAGGGATAACGGTCAGGGGAAAAGATGAAACACTGACAGAAGAAATCAGGCGTATAGCCAGCTGTATTAACGAAAAGCTTGGATTTTTGGGATTATGGTATTTTCAGATTAAGAAAGATGTTCATGGGAAATTCAAGCTTTTGGAAGTATCAGCGAGGTGTGCGGGAAGCATGTGCCTGAGCCGGGCACTGGGAGTTAACCTTCCGCTTTTGAGTGTTTATGCTGCCTGTGGAAGAAGCATTGAAGTTATTCAAAATCCTTATCATGTAATGGCAGACCGGACGCTTTTATCAAGGTACAGGATTGATTATATTTATGACAGGGTATACATGGACTTAGACGACACGCTTATCATTCAGGACAAGGTATGCCTGCCGGTAATCCGGTTTGTGTATCAATGCCGCAACTGCGGTATTCCTGTATGCCTGCTTACCAGGCATAATGATTCCCATCATGACAGCGATACGGAATGCTTATCAAGGCATGCAGTCAGTACAGACTTGTTTGAGCAGATAATTTCTCTGGGAGCAGGAGAAGAAAAGCCGGATTATATTAAGCCGGAGGGATCAATATTTATTGATAATTCGTACCAGGAAAGAAAAAAAGTATTTGACAGGCATCATATTCCGGTATTTGATGTTGAGGGAATGGAAGTACTGGCTGACTGGAGAAGCTGAGGAGGAGCATTCAGATGCAGGATTTTATGGAACTGCTTATAGAAGAAGGAGATTATGAACAGGAATTTTTGAAAGCAGCAGAAGAAAGCCAGCTGCCGCTTTATATTTATGGAAAAGGAGAAGTTGCGCAGCGTGTGATGCATGTGCTGAAAGAGCAGGGAATTGCTGCAGCTGGCAGCATAATAGATGATGTGTTCCGCAAACATAACCTGGAAGACGATGCTTTAGCGATTTCAGAAATTAATGCCCGGGGGGGGGTAAACGTCCTGGCCGGATTCTGGGATTACAGGGCTGCATTGAAAAAGCTGCGTAACGTTTCTGGAATCAGACACGCAGGATGCCTGAACAGGATATATGACACACAGAGGATTGACAGGAAATATATCGCACAGAACCGGAACCTGTTTGCAGAGACATTCCAATGGCTGAATGACGAAGCGTCCAGAAACACATTTGCTGCTTACCTGAATGCAAATATTGCGAATGACGCACGGTATATGTTTCCAGTCTGCCAGCCGCTGGATGAACAGTATTTTTTTTATTGGAATAAGATGAAGGCAGGGGAATCCATGACGTATATCGTATGCGGGGCGTATGATGGCGATACGGTGGAATCCATTATCAGACGTGCAGGGAAGGCAGGAACTGTTTATGCATTTGAACCAGACCCGGAAAATTGGCGGGCTTTGCATGATAGAATCCAGACAAGGCTTTGGGATTACGGGTGGAAAATAAATACAGTGAACAAAGGGGTGTCCAGCTGTGCAGGATATGCATATTTTGATTCGGTTATGGGAAGTACCGCGAGGGGAATCTGCAGGATTGCGGAAAAATCACAGATAAAAGGAAAAAAGATAAAGGTGAATCTGACAACGATAGATGAGGAGCTGATGGAAAGCATACAGTCTCCGGCATTTATTACGATGGATATTGAAGGTTCTGAACTGGCTGCGCTGCAGGGAGCTGAACAGGTTATCCGTACATATAAGCCCCACATGGCCATTTCGGTATATCATAAAAGAAAGGACCTTATTTCCATACCGCAGAAAATTAAATCCATGGACCCGGCATATCAGCTTTACATGACGGCACACTGCCCCTGGTCTGAAGAAGTGGTACTGTATGCGGTTTATCCACATCACGGTTTGAGAAAATAAATAGATTTACGTGACTGAAAACAGGAAAAAGAATGATATGAAACGAACGAAACAACGAATTGCTAAAGCAGAACAGAAAAAACTTCTGGCAGAAATGCTTGGTTCCATACATGAGCTTTGTGAAAAAAATCAAATCAGATATTTTCTTGCATATGGAACACTGCTTGGAGCCGTCCGGCATAAAGGCTTTATACCATGGGATGATGATGCTGACATATGGATGTTCCGCAAAGACTATGAAAAGCTGTCTGAATTATTTCATGCATCGGGAACAGGTACGCTCAGGCTGATTGATATCCATAATACCCCGGGATTTTATTCTGCGGTATCAAAAATTATTGATACAAGAACTTATCTGAAAGAAAATTATTTTGAAGCAATTCCGGTTGGCGTCTATATTGATATTTTTATTCTTGATTATTTATCAGATAATAAAAATAAAGCACGATATCTGGCACGAAAACTGAATATTTACAGGACAATGCTGAACCTGAAAATGGTTAAGCCGTCAAAGGGCAGAAAAAAGTGGAAAAATATCATTTTAAATGTTTCAAGAGTACTGCTGAAAAACGTATCATGTTCCAGTCTGTTAAAAAGGCTTGACTATGGCGCGGGAAAATGTGAAGCATTCAAAGAATCCGTTTATTGCGGCGCTGTTGCTTTGCAAGTGTATCATGCGAAAGAAATTATGCCGGCAGCATGGTTTAAAAACAGGGTGGCTGTAGAGTTTTGCGGGGGGGGGTATTATGCTCCGGCGGAATATGACAGAATTCTAAGGCATTTATATGGGAATTATAAAAAACTGCCGCCTGTTTCAGAGCGGAAAAGCCATCATGCATTTCAGGCATACTGGAAATCAGGTACTGCTCACCTGCAAAAAGAAAGGAAATGAGAATATATTGAAAAAAGATTCCCGGGAACTGCTTGTAAGCATTGTTACGGGTATTAAAACAATCGGGGCATTTCTGGCAGGTATTACATGCAATCGTGATTCGTCGATGGCCAGGGCATGCAGCATAACACAGGTGATGGACGGCATAGAGGAGGCGTGTCATCTGGAACTTGCACCCACATCAAGTACAACATTTATTTATGAAACAGGGGGCATTGGATATGTCAGCACAAAACAGGAAACAGGCGGAAAGTGCATGAGGATATTGTTAATCAATGAAGTATGCGGCCATACAAGCACCGGCAGAATCTGCGCTGAAATCGCAGAAAAATATGAGGATGGCGGTCATACGGTGAAAATTGCTTACGGACGCTCGCCTTATGTTCCGCAGCAGTATCAGAAATTTGCAGTACAGATAGGGAACAGCTGGGATGTCAGGCTTCATGCCCTGCAGACCAGGCTGTCCGACAGGCACGGGTTTGGCAGCAGGAAGGCGACGGAAAAATTCCTTTCCTGGGCGGAGAAATACCGTCCCAGCCTTGTCTGGCTCCATAACCTGCATGGCTATTATATCAATGTGGAGCTGCTGTTTGCATGGATAAAATCCCATCCGGAACTGGAAGTAAGATGGACTCTGCATGACTGCTGGCCGTTTACGGGGCACTGTGTTCATTTTACAATGGCAAAATGTGAAAAATGGAGAAGCGGGTGTTATGGATGCCCGCAGAAAAGAGAATATCCGGCAGGCATTTTCCGGGATAATTCCAGAAACAATTATGAAAGAAAAAAGAAGGCGTTCACGGGTGTGCGGAACATGAAAATCATAACGCCCTCGGACTGGCTTTCGGGGCTTGCCAGGGAAAGCTTTCTGGGCGGCTATCCAGTAGAAACCAGGCGCAATACAGTTGACCGGACAGTTTTCAGGCCGCGCGGGAGTGATTTCAGGAAAAAATACGGCCTGGAAGGAAAAACGGTTATTCTCGGGGCAGCAAATGCCTGGGAGAAGCGCAAGGGACTTTATGATTTCCTGGAACTTGCCGGGATGCTGGACGAAACATATGCAGTCGTGCTTGTCGGAATTACAGAAAAACACATCCGCAGGCTGCCAGGAAGCATGCGGAAGATGTGCCTGTCCAGGAAGGCGGAAAAACTCACAGAATGTCCTTTGGCCGGTGCGGTTTCCAGCACTGGCAGAGCCGCAGGCCTTACAGGCGGGAAAACGGGCGTGGCAGTCCCGGAAGGAGCAGGAAATCTGTATCAGGCGATAACCGGGAAGCCTTACAAAAGGCGCAGGAACCACAGCAGGCATGCTGTCATCCATTGCATTCCAAAAACAGAGAATCCGCGGGAACTGGCAATGATATATTCAGCAGCTGATTTTTTTGTAAATCCCTCACATGAGGACAATTTTCCGACAACAAACCTGGAAGCACGTGCCTGCAAGACATTTGTCATCACTTATGATATCTGCGGCTGCAGGGAGACACTGGAATAAAGAAAAAGTTATGCGGATATTCCGCGGCAGGGATGCAGATGCCGGGAAAGAGATTATGGAATAGCTGCATGGTAAGAAAGGCTGAAAATAAATGTTTCTTTTTTTGCTGGTTTTCATAATGGTGTGCTGTCTTTTTGAAAAGAATGGCAGAAACTGGGCTTTTCACGCTGCATGGCTGGTTTTGACAGCAGTATTATGCTTCCGGTTCGCACAGGGCAGGGATTACCGTACATACTGGATGATGTATTATTATGGGGATGGCCATTCTGAATTTCTCTGGCGGTGCATAACAAAAATGCTGAACAGTGCGGGCGTTCCTTTTGAAGCGTTTATTTTTGGCATATCGCTGTTTATGATGTACGGTATCAGAAGGGCTGTTTTAAGGTTCAGTCCTTATCAGTGTTTTTCGCTGCTGCTGTTTTATCCGACGTTATATTTCAGTTATTTTTTCAGCGCATTGCGGGCAGGGATTCTGATTGCTTTTTTTCTTGGATTTATGCTGGACTGGCTGATTGAGAAAAAATATAAAAGATATCTCGCTGCTGCCTTGCTGCTTTTGGGCGTGCATTCTATGGCGGCAGCTTTTCTGCCGCTTGTGTTCATACAGAGAATCCGGGAAAAGGTACTGCTGTGCGCAGCTGCAGTATCAGCAGGAATGGGATTTTTCCTGATTTTTACAAATGGCTGGATTTTGAAGCTGTTTCATTTGGAAAGGCTGAATTATTATCTGGGAGAGGCACAGTTTGCTGTGGCTGCATTTCTCGAAAAGCTGTTTATTTTTGGAGTGGTCTGGTTTTTATACAGTTCTGCAAAAAAGGATAAGGTGACAGGGCTGCTGTATAAAACATGTATCTATGGAATGGTGATATCCATGCCGTTTCTTGGATTCCAGCTTATAAGCAGCCGCTTATTTCATTTACTGACGGCAGTGCATATTGTCGCAGTTCCGCTTATGATAAA
>CAJTSV010000026.1:4478-19698 GCA_910579075.1 uncultured Eubacterium sp. | reverse complement strand
TGTTTTTTCTATATACAGTCGTAATACTGTCTAAAAATATAAATTACTATATAGAATCCATGATACCAGGCCGGTATCATATCATTTCGTGCCCATATATTACAATTTTCCAGAAAGAAAAGACGAATGAAGTTTTTGGGGAGATTTATACAAATGGAAGGTTTTGGTAAGCTTTGTGAATGAAATCTGCGCTGGAGCGGCAGGTAATAGCAAAAAGAGAGGAAACAAGAGTATTTAGGGATTATGAAAGCTTTAATTTTAAATTCAGGGACAGGAAGCCGGATGGGCCTGATGTCCTCGGAACATCCAAAGTGCATGACGCAGATTAGTGCAAAAGAAACGATTTTATCAAGGCAGCTGAATATGCTTGCACAGGCGGGCATCTGTGAAGTGATAATGACAACAGGCCCTTTTGAAAGTGAACTGGTCAATTATTGCCAGGAGCTGGAGCTTCCGGTTCACATTACATATGTAAAAAATCCGGAATATCAGGACACCAATTATATTTACAGTATTTACTGTGCAAGAAAGCTTCTGGATGATGACCTGATTCTGATGCATGGCGACCTTGTTTTTGAAAATGAAGCGTTTGACAGGGTGCTTGAAAGAAACGGAAGCTGCATGGCTGTCAGCAGCTCCCTGGAACTGCCGCAAAAGGATTTTAAAGCTGTCATTCACGATGGCCTGATAAGAAAGGTCGGCATTCATTTTTTTAATCATGCCATGGCGGCACAGCCGCTTTATAAATTAGAACGTAAAACATGGAAAACCTGGCTGAATGAGATGATAGAATTTTGTGAAAGCGGCAGTGACGCGAAAAGAAAATGCTATGCAGAAGATGCATTCAATCAGGTTTCTGAACAGTGTATAATCCATCCAGAAGATTTGGGAAATCTGCTTTGTGCTGAAATTGACAGCCAGGATGATTTGGCAGTGGTTTCGGCAAGGCTTCACGAAATTGAGCACAGAACGGTTTACATGTGTTTTTCAACGGATATGCTGCATTCTGGACATATCCGCATATTAAAAAAAGCGGGACGTCTTGGCAGGCTGCTTATCGGCATTCTTTCTGATGAAGCAGTGGCTTCGTATAAGCGCTATCCGCTGCTGCCGTATGCAGAACGCAGGGCAATGTTTGAAAGCATTGCGGGTGTCTGGAAAACTACAGAGCAGAAAACGCTTTCTTACGCAGACAATATCAGAAAATACAGGCCGGATTATGTTGTACACGGAGATAACTGGAAAAACGGTTTTTTGAAACCGGTCCGTGATGAGGCGGCTTCGGTTTTAGCTGAATATGGCGGCAGGCTGGTGGAATTTCCGTATGCATCGGATGAAAAGTATGCACAGATGGAAGTCCGTGCCAGGGCTGACCTGGCAATGCCGGATTTACGGCGCGGAAGGCTTCGGAAAATGCTGGCTGCCAAAGGATTTGCAGCAGCGATGGAAGCGCACGATGGATTGACAGGACTTGTAGTAGAAAATACGGTTGTATACCAGAAGGGCAGCCCGCATCAGTTTGATGCCATGTGGCTGTCCAGCCTTTGTGATTCCACGGCAAAAGGAAAGCCGGACATTGAGCTTGTAGACATGAGCAGCAGGTTCCGCACAATTGAAGATTTGATGGAAGTTACCACAAAACCAGTAATTTTCGATGGTGATACAGGCGGCAGAACGGAACATTTTATCTATACAGTAAGAACACTGGAACGTCTGGGAGTGTCCATGGTTATTATTGAGGATAAGACGGGATTTAAGAAAAACAGTCTTTTTGGAACCGAAGTCTGGCAGACACAGGATGGCATTGAAAATTTCAGTGCTAAGATTCGGGCTGGCAAAAGGGCACAAAAGACCCGGGAATTTATGATATGTGCCCGAATTGAAAGCCTGATTCTCGGCAGGGGGATGGAAGATGCGCTGGAACGGGCAGCGGCATTTGTACAGGCTGGTGCAGATGCCGTTATGATTCACAGCCGCAAAAAAGACCCGTCAGAGATTTTTGAATTTATTGAAAAGTTCCGCAGCAATGACAGAAATACATTTCTTGTTGTTGTTCCGACCAGTTTTCATTCTGTGACAGAAGAAGAATTTAAAGCACGCGGTGTAAATATTGTCATATACGCAAACCAGCTTATGAGGGCAGCTGTTCCGGCGATGCGCAGGGCAGCAGAAATGATACTCGAAAATCATAGGGCGCAGGAATGTGATAAGATGCTGATGCCGTTTCAGGATATTATCCGCATGATTCCGGAAGAAAGTCAGGAGATTATTTAAATGGCACAGACAATTCTAAACGCAGGTCATGGTTATGCCGGGCTTGACAGATGGGTGAAGGATTCCGGGACAGGCAGGATTTTTCTGGTATGCGGCAATTCCCTGCGGCTTTTGCCGCTGGACAGCTATTTCAAAAGCCTGCAGGAGCGGCTTGGGATAACCGTTACCAGGTTCAGCAGCTTCCAGCCAAATCCGTCTTATGAGTCAGTGAAAAAAGGCGTACAAAAATTCAGGGAATCCAGGGCGGACAGTATGATTGCTGCAGGCGGCGGGAGTGCCATGGATGTTGCCAAATGTATCAGAATATTCAGCGGCAGGAACAAAGCAGGAAGCTGTCTGGAACAGGAGCCGGTGCCTGGACACATCCGGCTGCTTGCCATACCGACAACTGCCGGTTCAGGGGCGGAAGCGACAAAATTTGCTGTGGTTTATGACCAGGGAGAAAAAAAGTCCGTGGCACATGAGGCTTGCAGGCCGGATGCAGTGTATCTGGATGCAGGCTTGCTGCAGACACTGCCAGACTATGTAAAAAAGTCAGCTTTTATGGATGCATTCTGTCATGCTGTTGAATCTTTCTGGTCTGTAAACAGTACAGATGAGAGCAGAAAATACAGTCTGGAAGCAGTAAAACTGATATTGGAAAACGGGGACAGGTATTTTGCGGGTATGTTTGATGCTGGTGAAAATATGCTGCTGGCGGCTCATCTGGCAGGAAAAGCCATAGACATTGCTCAGACAACCGCAGGGCATGCGATGTGTTATCAGATGACAAGAATATATGGAATAGCACATGGACATGCCGCTGCACTGTGTGTGAAACAATTATGGCCATGGATGATTGCCAATACGGATAAATGCGCGGATATAAGAGGCAGAAGGTATCTGGATGCAGTATTTGGGGAACTGGCCAGTGCCATGGGATGCACTGCGGCACTGGCTGCAGCAGACAGGTTCTGCAAAATATTTGATGACCTGAAGCTGCCGCTGCCGGATGCAGGAAAAACAGGCATCTGGCCAGCGGCAGCCTCGGTAAATGCTGAAAGGCTTAAAAATAATCCTGTTGCATTAAGCAGCGGGGATATTTCCGGCATTTACCAAAAAATATTTCAGGACACAGAAACATGAAAAGGAAACGGCGAAAAAATGCAGGTACAAAGATTTGCTGAAATCATTGGTTCTGATTTTTATACAGGAATTCCAGACAGCCAGCTGAAAGCGCTGTGTGATTATCTGATGGATGTTTATGGTATTGACAGCTGCCATCATATTATCGCAGCGAATGAAGGAAACTGTGTGGCACTGGCTGCCGGTTATTATCTGGCTGCAGGAAAAATTCCGGCAGTTTATATGCAAAACAGCGGAGAAGGCAATCTCATAAATCCGGCAGCAAGTCTTTTAAACGACAGGGTCTGCAGAATTCCGGTGCTTTTTATTATCGGCTGGCGTGGCGAGCCGGGAATTCATGATGAACCGCAGCATGTATTTCAGGGTGAGATTACATTAAGTCTTCTTGATGAACTGGGCATTGCTTATAAAATTCTGTCTTCTGATACAACAGAAGAACAGCTGGAAAAAGATATGGGAAAGCTCCGGCAGGTTCTTGCAGATGGATTATGTGCGGCTATCGTTGTACGAAAGGATGCACTGCAATATGAAAAAAAGCCTGTATATTCTGGCAGCGGCAGTATGATGCGGGAAGAAGTAATCCGTCATATCACAGCGGTTTCCGGTACAGACCCGGTTATATCGACGACAGGAAAGGCATCACGGGAACTATATGAGCTGCGGGATGTGTCAGGGCAGACGCATGCATCGGATTTTCTGACGGTCGGGAGCATGGGCCATTGCAGCTCGATTGCACTTGGTGTTGCGTTAAAAAGGCCTGATTTGACGGTATGGTGTATTGATGGAGACGGGGCAGCGCTTATGCATATGGGTGCCCTGCCTGTGATTGCCAGCTGCCAGCCGCACAACCTTATTCATATTATTGTCAATAATGGGGCACATGAAACCGTTGGCGGGCAGCCGACGGTTATGGGCAGCCTGGAATTTTCCGGGATTGCCAGGGCTTGCGGCTATCCGTACAGCGTAACAGTAAGCAGTGCAGAAGAACTGGACCGGGAACTGGTGCAGGCCAGCAGACGCAGAAAGCTGTCTTTGATTGAGGTGAAATGCAGCCTCGGTGCACGGGATAATCTGGGCCGTCCATCTGAAAGTGCCCTGGAGAATAAAAAACATTTTATGGAATATTTAAGGCAGATGTAATTTGTTATTCGGAATTTAGAAGAAAGGGACTGGCAATGCGAAGGGAGAACATAAGCCTGATTGTTGCAGCATCTGGGAATGCGGTACGTTTTGGAGGATTTCCAAAGGCTTTTTGTACGATAGGCCGGGAAATGAATATAGAAAGAACGATAGGATATTTTAAACCATATGCTGCACACATTTATGTAATCGTTAATGAGAAAACATATAAGCAGTACCAGGGGCAGGTGCGGGGATGCGAGCTGATACCAATTGTTACAGGACAGGGAGATGCACATTCGCTTTTAAAGGGATTGCAGAAAATTCATACCCTGAACGAATTTTTTGTCTGCTGGGGAGATGCGGTTTTTTTATCAGACTGTTTAATCAGGCATCTTCTAAAGGCCGCTGCCGGGATTGGGGAGCAAAGTATTGGCATAAGTGTATGTTCTCTGGATAAAAAACCATATGCGTGGTTTGAAGCAGATGGAAAATACATAAAAAAAACCTATTTTGCAGGAAAAGACGGATTTCAAGATGAGGGCATTCATGACCAGTCACTGTTTTATTTTAAAGATGGCAGCCTGGCAGGATTGCTGGAAGAATACAGGAATAAACTCGGAATTACAGAATCCGCTGATACTTCTGGCGGCTGTGAAATGAAGCTTCTTCATGCTTTTGAATATTTTTATCGAAAAGGACGGCCTATGGAGTATATATTGGCTGAATCCGGCCATGTCATGTCTTTTAACACAAAGGAGGAGCTCTCCTGTATTGAAAAGAAAATCAGGCTTTGCCAGTAAAGGCATCAGGAGGTATATGCCATGTATCATATAGTCATATTCTGTGGCGGAACAGGCAGTATTGCGCTCCAGAAAGGTTTTGCGGAACTGTTTGGGAATAAATGCATTCAATTTCATTTCGTTATCAATGCATATGACAACGGATTGTCTACAGGAGAATGCAGAAAAGTTTTTCTGGGTAAAGTACCCGGGCCAAGTGATTTAAGAAAAAATCAGCTTACACAATATGAGATAAAATATGCAGAAGAATTGAAAAATCCACAAAGTGTACAGTCCAGGCTGTACGATTTTATGATGCTGCGGCTGTCAGCCGTCAGCTGCCTGGCATACTATGAAAAGGCAGCGCGCATCATATCAGAGCAGGAATATTTAGAGCCTTCTGCGATAGATTGGCTGCAGGAGCTGCTCCGCTATTTTTTCTTTGATGGAGATAAACCAAGGGATTCTGTCCGCGGGGTAACATTTGATAATTTTTCCCTTTCCAATATTTTTTATGCATCAGCAGCTGCAATCAATGGCTTTTCATTATCAAAAGCCGGAACTCAGATTGCATCATTTCTTTCCATAAAAGATAATGTCATTCTTATTTCAGATATTTCCCTGTTTCTTCATGCCAGAACGGAATCGGGTTTTGTGATTGAAGATGAAAAAGATATTATTTGCTGGAACAATCCAGAGGATAAAATTGCAGAAATTTTTCTTACAGATATCAGCGGAAAAGAATACATGCCGGAAACTGGGGAGGGAAATGAACAGCATAATGTGAAAGAGCTGATAAATCATGCAGACATGCTGATTTTTAGCTCGGGAACCCAGTGGTCATCGCTTATCCCGACATATATGCACAAAGGATTCCGTGAAGCAATCGGCCAGTCAAAAGCATCAAAATACCTGATAATGAATAATGCAGAAGATGGTGATATGTATGGTGTGTCGGCAGACAGATTATGTGAAATTTTACAAAGATATCTGGATTTAGATACGTTTACTATCATTATGAATAATCATGCACCAGAGATGCTTAATACATTATCTGGACCTTACAAAGCGGTTTATGGGAATCTCAGCAGCTGCGGGGATAAGAAGCATAATCCTTTCAAACTGGTTCTGGCAATTATGGAAGATTTCTATGGGAAGGATATTTTACAGAAAAAACATTATATGTTTGATTTGGATGGAACACTCTGGGATTCTTCAGAGGGAGAAGCAGGGAATGAGACAGGCATAGAAAATCTCAGCTTATTTCCAGGCTGCATAGTATCGGGTAACAGTTATGAACATCTAAAGAAAATTCTGGCAGAAAAATGCCGGCAGGAGCGGGACATTGCTGTGTATTGTGATTATGGAAATACATTTTTTATGCGCAAATCCTGTGACAAAATATACAGGCTGACAGAGCTGTTTGATATGGAGGAAGATGTCTGTCAGCTGATAAACGGACAGCCCGAATATAACGGCAAATGCAGGATGAGGGGCAGGGGGGGGGTTCTGACAATCAAGCCGCTGGCAGACAGAGAATCCCATATAAAGAAAATAAATGAATTATTAAGCAGGTTTCATGGAAAATATACTGCAAAGACTGCTGGAAATACAAGTATAGACATAACGGATTCCAATTTTTCGAAAGCCGTAATGGCAGTCATTATTGCAGAAAAAGAAAATATGTCTTTGGCCGATATCTTATTTGTTGGAAATGAGGTTCACTCTGGAAGTGAGGCAGGAATGGAAGAATCCGGCATACGGGCATTGCAGGTGAATGATATCTATGAATGTAATGTGTTTTTAAAGGTTTTGCATAAAATAAAAAATTAAGAAAGGATAAAATCAATGATGGCAGCCTGCATGTGACAGGTATAATAAATGCAGGCGTATAAAAGGGGCTGCCGCATGAAGGGAATAACAGGCAAAATATTGCGATATCTATATCATCGATACAATATTCTGCACGTTATTTTCTGATTGCGGCAGCCCCTTTTGCGTATAAATCAGGATTTTGGCACCTATATGCCCAATTGCCTGCTGATGTCTGAAAAATCGATAAGCAGGTTATCAAAAATATGGACTTTGATTACAGATTCAAACGAGTATGGAATATTCAATATATCCTTTTCAAAAAAATCAACCGTCACAGCTTTTCGTCTTGGGTCAACAATCCAGTATTCCCTGACACCATAATTTTTGTAGTAATATGCCTTTTTGATATAATCATCCGACGGGCAGCCGGGAGAAACGATTTCGATAATAAAATCCGGCGCTCCATTGCATCGGTTTGGATCCAGTTTATTTCTGTCACATACAATCATAATATCTGGCTGGACAAGAATCAGGGGTTTTTCGGAAAGCACGACATCAAAGGGCGACGGGATTACAACGCAGCTGCCTTTTTTTCGTTCCATATAAGAATCGAGCACGGAGGACAGCTTTAAGAGTATTCTCTGATGAATCTGGGAAGGGCTGGCCATATCATAGACGATACCATCAAAGACTTCTGTCCTTTTTTCTTCCGGCAGGGCTTCATACTGCTCCAGAGTAATTGTTTCCGGCTGTGGCTGGAAAGCTGGCGGCATAATGTACACTTCCTTTCAGGCTGTTTCAGCAGTTATCGGTGCATCCAGTGCGTTCATTTTCTGGCTTTTATTTTATCACAGCTTTGCCAGGGCGTCCATTCCTTTTTCAAATATCATTTGTACCTTAACGTTTCACAATTCCCCTTGTATTTTTACCAGAATCAGGCTATACTAAATCCAGGCAATGCCAAGGCAGCACGCCATTTTGCGGAGGAACACCCATGATAGAACTAAAAGGAACTTACAATGAAGCAAAAATCTTCACGGACCATGCAGACGAATCATCCATAGCCCAGGTGCGCGTCCTGCTGGAGCAGGAATTTGTCTCCGGCAGCAGAATCCGCCTGATGCCGGATATTCATGCGGGTGCTGGATGCACGATAGGCACGACCATGACAATTACGGACAAAATCGTGCCAAACCTTGTAGGCGTAGATATCGGCTGCGGCATGGAGACAGCGCTTTTAAAAGAAAAACATATCGAGCTGCAAAAGCTGGACAAAATCATCTATGAAAAAATCCCGTCCGGTTTTGAAATCCGGGAGAAGACGCATCCGTATTTTGATGAAATTGATTTAACCCAGCTGTACTGTTATAAGCATATCAATCCGGCGCGGGCAGAAAAGAGCCTTGGAACACTGGGCGGCGGGAACCATTTTATCGAAGCGGATAAAGACGAAGACGGGAATCTTTATCTTGTCGTGCATTCCGGCAGCCGGCATCTCGGGCTGGAAGTGGCACAGTATTACCAGGAGGAAGGCTGGAAGGCATTAAACGGCACCGCGAAAAAAGATATCAAGCTGCTGATTGCAGACCTGAAAGCACAGGGGCGCGAGCAGGAAATACAGGCAGCTATAGAAGCACGCAAAAGTACGGTAAAGACTGATGTTCCGCGGACGCTTGCGTATGTAACCGGCGATTTGTTCGGACAGTATATCCATGATATGAAAATAATCCAGAAATATGCCGTGTTAAACAGGCAGGCCATGATGCGTGAGATTGTAAAAGGCATGAAGCTGCATGTAAAAGAACAGTTTACGACAGTTCATAATTATATCGATACAGACGCCATGATTCTGCGCAAGGGCGCAGTATCTGCGAAAAAAGGAGAAAAGCTGCTGATTCCGGTTAATATGCGGGACGGCTCTTTGATTTGTACTGGAAAAGGAAATGAGGACTGGAATGAGTCGGCACCGCACGGGGCCGGGCGGCTGATGAGCAGGTCTGCGGCCAGGCAGGCTTTTACTGTGTCCGAATTTAAAAAGCAGATGAGCGGCGTTTACACGACGTCCGTAAATAAAGGCACGCTGGATGAATGCCCGATGGCTTATAAGGGCATGGAGGAGATTGTGGCAAACATTGCAGATACAGCTGAAATCGACAAAATTATCCGGCCTGTTTATAACTTTAAAGCAGGCGATGAAGATGAATGAGAGGTTCTAAAACCAAAATACAAAACTATTACGGAAGGATAACAGGAACATCATGAAAATGAAAATCATCAAAATCATTGAAATCATGAAAATGAAAAAACTGGCATGCATCCCGCTGCTATGCATGCTGTTATCCGGCTGCACGCTGGCTCAGGCGGTTTCACCGGATGCCGGGGAGCCGGGAACTGTTACAGAACCGGAAACGGCTGTTTTTCAGGACGGGGATGTCGAGGTCTATTCCGGCGACCCGTATATTACGGTAAACGAGAACGTGCCGGAATTTACATCCGATGAAATCACGGCAGAGTCTTTTGAATTATACGGGGAGCTGGACAGGCTCGGCCGGTGCACGCAGGCATTTGCGTGTGTCGGGACGGATTTGATGCCGACGGAAAAGCGCGGGAACATCAGCCGGGTGAAGCCGACGGGCTGGCACAGCACGCGCTATGACAGCGTGGAAGGGAAAAACCTGTACAACCGCTGCCACTTAATTGCCTTTCAGCTGACCGGGGAAAACGCGAACGAGAAAAACCTGATTACCGGAACCCGCTACATGAATGCGGACGGAATGCTGCCGTTTGAAAACATGGTGGCAGAGTATGTGAAGGACACGGGCAACCATGTGATGTACCGCGTGACGCCGGAGTTTGAAGGAAACAACCTGGTTGCGGGCGGCGTGCAGATGGAAGCGCTTTCGGTGGAAGATGACGGGGAAGGCGTTTCTTTTAATGTCTATATTTATAACATCCAGCCGGGCATTGAAATCGATTATGCGACCGGGGACAGCTGGGAAGCATCCGGTGAGGAGCTGCCGCAGGCCGGCGGGGACGGGGCAGCATATGTGCTGAACACAAATACAAAGAAATTCCACTTGCCATCGTGCCCGGGCGCGGAAAAGATGCAGGAAGAAAACCGGGAGAATTTTACCGGGGATAAGGAGCGGCTGGCAGAAATGGGTTATGAGCCGTGCGGCAGCTGCAATCCGTAGTGCGCGGTTGAAACTTTACGGCACGGGCAGTATTCCGGGAGCTCCATGACTGGGGCAGGAAAGCATGATATCTGCATATGTTTGGACACAGATGACAGCGGCAGACAGCCATAAGGAACAGAATGGGGCTGTCGCATTAAGAAAATCAAGATGCAGCTGGTTTGAATCATTCTTTTGTACGGTATCTTGTATATGTTTTGCTTAGAGCGTGTTTGAAAAATCATTTCCGCAATCTGCACTCCCCACTTTGCGGAGAATTTATCCCAAATTTAATCAACATAGCCCGCTATGCCTCATAAATTTGGGATAAATTCTCCACAAACTGTGAAGCACATCTCACGAAAAGCATTTTTCAAACACGCTCTAGCGGAAGGGCAGTCTTGCCGTTCATCACGCCTTTTAAGCAGTCCCGCGCCGCTGTGAATAAGAATGGCATATTCAATAACTAATAAAAATCCCATGCCACTTTTCCTTCTTTGTTCAGATAAAAGACCAGATTATATCCACATCCCCAAAAAAAGGGGGAACTCCCTTTTACAGGAATATGCCCGTCACCATCCTGTATCATTCCCAGGAAAAAAAGTATAGCCGGATTTCAGAAAACCTGCCGGTCGGAAACAGCTTGCAGTGAAAGGTGTTTCCGCCCGGCAGGGCGCAATGCATCACTTCGAAGTGGTGATTTTCACCGTTTTAATATCTCTTGATTTTTTTGGACGGTGTCTTGTCAAATTCTGTTTCACGCACCTTAAGGCTGTACACCTTTTTATGTGCCGGTGCTTCTTTGTTATAATCATCGATAAGCTGCTGCAGCGCCCCGCGGATATCTGAAATTTCTTTTTTCTGGACATATTCCATATCCGGAAAGATTTCTGCTTCGATAACGCCGTCTGCGTCCCGTACCAGGATTTCCTGTACAAGGCGTGCGGAACCGATTTTGTTTTCGAGTTCTTCTGGCGACACGTTTTCGCCGTTTTTCGTTATAATCAGGTTTTTCAGGCGTCCGGTCAGGTGAATATAGTTATCCTCATCCACATAGCCGAGGTCGCCGGTACGCAGCCATCCGTCTACAAGTGTTTCTTTTGTTTCTTCCGGCATTTTGTAATAGCCCTGCATAACGCTGCTGCCGCGTACCCACAGTTCGTTGTCCACGGTCTTTGCCTCGCAGTTTGGCATCAGCTTTCCGACCGTATCTTTCCGGATATCCCAGTCCAGGTTTGTGCTGATAACCGGGGCACATTCGGTCATGCCGTACCCCTGCAGGATTTTAATGCCATAGCCCTCAAACAGGTCTATCAGAGCCGGGTTTAAGTACGCGCCGCCGCTGCATATCGTATGCAGCTGGTCGCCGAACACTTCTTTTTTGACAATTGCCGGCGGAAGCGCTGCTGCTTCTTCCAGCTTCTTTGCAAGCGTTTCTATCATCAAAGGCACCATCAGAATCATATCCGGCTGAAACAGCTTGATATTTTTGGCTACGCGGATCAGCGAATCGTTGATGCAGATAATGCTTCCAAGGGAAATGCCTTTTAAAATATCCATGCTCAAACAGTATGCGTGGTGAATCGGAAGCACGGACAAAATCACGGTTCTGGCTGGAATTTTCATATCCAGGCAGGTTGCATTTTCGGCCAGGTTGCGCTGGGTCAGCATTACGCCCTTGCTCTTTCCGGTTGTGCCGGATGTAAACATAATCGTACACAGCGATTCCGGGTTTGCCCAGTAGTCAAAGCTGCCCTGGTGTTCTTTCATTAGCTGTGTGTAAGATAATATTTCCGGGGTGCTTTCTTCCTGCTGCATGGAAATCACGTATTTTAATTTCGGGCAATGTTCTTTTACAATTGCGATAACGTCTTTTCGTATTTCATCGGCCACGAATACGGTCACGTCCGCCCGGTCAATCAGCTCGCACATCTCCTTTGCCGGAAGGGACACATCCAGCGGAACAGCCACGCTGCCGCTGTCTACAATGCCAAGGTATGTAACAATCCATGGATAAGATGTCATTCCGGTCAGCGCAATATGGTTTCCCTGCTCGCCAAGTGCTTTTAAAACACAGGAAAAATTTTCACTGTCTTCTTTTAACTGTGTATAGGATTTTGCTTCTATTTCATCTTTTTTTATTTTATACCTGACTGCATCGGCACCACCGAATTGCTGTGCAGCATGTACCACAATCTCATGTATCGTATTGCAAACCATAAATGTTCATCCTCCTTATTATCCTGAATCCAGGCTTTCCCTGCTGCGGATGCCCTGCCCGCCATGCATCCTGTCCTTTGTCCGGCTGCGGATTTATTTTAATGTTTCCAGATAGTCCACCGCTTCCTGTACGGTACGGATTTTTGCTGCTTCTTGCTGATCAATCTCAATGTCAAATTCATCCTCGATTTCACCGAGCATGCTCATAAAATCAAAGGATGTAAACCGCAGGTCTTCCATAAAACGGGATTCCGGCTTAACATCCGACGGTTCGACTTCTACATAGTTGCTGATAATTTCTGTTAATTTTTCAAACACGGCATTTTCCTCTTTTCCTGTTTCTGATTTATCATCATATCTTACCGGCTGCATGGCCCAGACATGTTCTAAATTAATTTTATAATATCCCCGACTGGCAGGTTCGGGTTTTCAATCCCCTTAAACATGATTTTGCACAGGTAATAATACAGGTATTCCAGCTGCTTGCGGCTGACTGCACGCACCTGATGCTCGAAGTTAAAGTCCAGCCCGTTGTCATCCGGCCTGTGCATAACCGTTAAATACATGGCCTGTGTAGTTGCGCCGTTCGAATACCATTTTGTTTTATAGCGGATGCCGCCTAATTTATCCAGGCCGTTTTCCTGCAGCGTCATCGGCTGGTAAGTCAGCGCCATCGGCTCATAGGTCTGTCCCGGCCCATTCGGATAAAGCTGGCTGCGGTATGCAAAATAAGCGACCGGGTCATAGTTTGCATGGCGGAACATTTCATTCTGCTTATCGCGGATTTCATAAATCGCATCAATAAAGGAACGTTCCTGCGGAATAATGGTACGGAACGGGAACGAATGGATTCTCGTGCCGCCCGAGCGTTTTTCTTTTAACGTCGCACGCCTTGCAATGGCTGTATTAATCGATACGTCGTCATTGCCGTTCTTTTTCTGGAAATAGGTACGCAGTCCCATTAACAGAAGACAAGTTAAAGACACATGGTATTTTTCACAGAAATCCATCAGCCGCTTTGTCGGTTCTTCTTCCAGATGGAAAATATCGATATCCGCATCCACCGAATCCGATACATTGACCGCTGCGCGCAGGTTCGGATTGCCGGATTTTTCCCGTTCCATCTGAAGCCTGCCGCTTCCCTCAATGCCGTTGTAAATCGGTTCGGATTCTTCTATCATCTTGTGGAAATATGCCTCGTCACGCTGCCATGCCCTGCTTCCTGCCTCATAGGCCAGGTCTTTTTGCACCTGCTCAATATAAGATGACATTTCCTTCGGATATGGAACATCCTCGTACATTCTGTTACAGTAAAGCTCGATAATGTCGCGCAAAAAGCAGATTAAAGACTGCGCATCCATCAGCCTGTGGTCCGCTAACAGGTATACCCCGTTAAATCCGTCCGGCATGCGTATCATCACAACCCGGTTCATCGGGATATCATCTTCTATAAACGGCACCCTCGTCCAGCTTTTCATCGTATTTTCGGCTTCTTCCATGGTCTGTCCGGTAAAATCCACCAGCTCGATGTCGCGTTCTTCTTTATCCGTAACATACTGATAACAGGTTCCGTCCTTGTCACAGGCAAAGCGGACACGCATGCATTCGTTGCGGTCATAAGCCTTGTAAATGCTTTCTTTTAACACATTCCAGTCCAGCCCGACCTCAATCGTCAGGCTTGTCCCGATATTCAGCACTTCTTTTTTCGGGGAAAATTTCACATAATAATAATGGAATTTCTGTGCATTGGTCAGCGGATAAACCTTATGTCCCTTTCTTGTCTTCATCATTTCATAACTCCTTCCAGAAATTCAGTCATTGCATTCTCATAAGCTTCCATATCTTTATAGTAGCTTTCCGCATGCGCCGCACCTTTCACAATCAGTTTTGTTACCCTGCACTGGCAGTTTTGTTCAATTTCGCCGCACATGCTGCATGGCACAAAGGTATCAGCATCTCCATGAATCAGCAGCAGCGGCCCCCTGGCCTTGCGCACTTCCCTTGCCGCATTGCACTCGTCCAGCCCGTAGCCTGCCTTTTTGCGGTTCACGATATCTGTAATCTGCATAATCGGAAATGCCGGCATATGGTACATCGAATGCAGTACATGGGTAAATACCTTCTTTGGAGACGTAAATCCGCAGTCTGAAATAATGCCCTTTACCTGCTCCGGCAGCTCCAGCCCGCCTGTCATCAGTACGGTTGCACCGCCCATGGAAATGCCATGCAGGACAATTTTTACTTCCCTGCCGCAGTGTTCGATAACCCAGTCTATCCATGAGCAGGCATCAATCCTGTCCAGGCAGCCGAATCCGATATACTCCCCTTCGCTTTTGCCATGGGCACGCTGGTCTACGAGCAGAAGGCTGTAGCCGTTACGGATATAGTAATCCGAAATGCCGCAAAAATCACTGGAAGCCTGCCCGGTATACCCATGAAAACAGACGGCAATCCGTTCTTCCTGCCCATCCTGTTTTTGCGGCACATAAATCGCATGCAGCATCAGTCCGTCCCCGGATTTTTTATACACATCCTCATGCGGGCGTGCCATCAGGCGCTCTTTTCGTTCCTGAATCAGCGGCATATACTGGTTCCAGTCTGTGCCAGCCATTTTCATGGTACGTTCCACATCCGTTTTGCTGCGTTTCATTGTCCTGCGGTATAAATAGGCGGACGCGCCTGCTTCCACCGCCGCCAGGATGCCGGCAGCTG
>CAJTSV010000026.1:0-4457 GCA_910579075.1 uncultured Eubacterium sp. | reverse complement strand
TCATAAATTATTTTCCTTTTTTATCAATAAATTCCTTTAAGCGCAGCGCCTTTCCAATATCGCCCTCAACCTTTAATTTCTGCAGGGTAACTGCAAGTACCGGGTCAAGCTTGCCGGATGCAATTTTCATAAACGTTTCGGCCTTGCCGGTAAACATCGCATCGCGGTCAAAATATTCATACGGCTCTACATAAATGGCACCGTCTTTTACTTCTACATAAAAAATGCCCTCTGCATCCCCCACTATGTTAAACTGGTATGCCAGATGCTCTGTAATGCCGCTGACATCAGCCTCCATAAACTGCCCCTTAATCTCTGAAAAAAAATCTGCGTATGTCATTGTATCTCCTCCTTTATTTCTGTTTCGACCAGCGGTCGGCTTGTCTTTAAAATTACAATAACACTTCTTCGACCATTGGTCAACAGGAAATTCAGGTGAAATATTACTAAAAAATTTTCAATTATCTGTGGACATTTTCCAGAAAAGATATGCTATAATCAGTCATATAACTTTTTTTGCAGATATCTGTACGCAGAAACAGGCAGCAGAATAACTATTTATCAGGAAGGCGAAAAAATTATGCCAGATATTTCAAAATATGACCAGATTTTAGATTCACTCCAGACACTGTTGGAAAACCAGAACATGCAGTCGATTACCGTCAGCCAGATTGCACAGGCAGCCGGCATTGGCAAGGGCAGCATTTACTATTACTTTTCATCCAAGGAAGCTATTTTAGAAGCGCTGATAGAACGCAATTACAAAAAACCGCTGGAGACGGCAAAAGACCTCGCAACACGCACGGACATCCCGCCGTTTACCCGCATGGCGATGATTCTGCAGGCATGCAAAAATTCCTCGGTGGAATACATGCGCCAGGATGCATCCCCTTCGTTTATCAGTGCACAGGAAAAGTCGTACCTGCACCAGAAATACGTCAGTTACCTGATTGGCGAATTAAAGCCGGAGCTTACCGCCATTATCGAGCAGGGCATTGAAATCGGGGAAATCCATTTTGCATACCCGTCTGCACTCGCAGAAATCGTGCTCATTGTGCTGACCGTAAAGCTCGGCAATTCGCTGCTGCCTTCCACGCAGGAAAATATTGAAAACACCATGCGGGCGTTAATTTCCCTGCTGGAAAAAGGAACGGAAAATCCGCAGGGGTCTTTGAATTTTTTAATGTCGCTTTAAAAAGGCACGGCACCCGGCTCACTGACTGCGGGAAGCAAAACGCCGGAAAACCTGTTCTGCTTTGCTGGCAGGAATTTTCCGGCATTCTGTTTTTAATGTTCAGTTACAGGAAGCTCAAACAGCGGCGTGGAAAAATACCGCTCTGCCGTATCTGGCAGGATAGTAACCACCGTCTTTCCTTTTCCAAGCTTTTTTGCCATCTGAATGGCTGCGGCAACATTCGTCCCGCTGGATATGCCGCACATAATTCCTTCCCTGCTGGCAAGGTCTTTTGACGTCTGGATTGCTTCCTGGTCTGATACGATATAAATGCTTTCATAAATCTGCTGGTTTAAGATTTCCGGAATAATGCCGTCCCCGATACCCATCTGCTGATGTGTCCCGATAGAACCGCCGGATAAAATCGCAGCGTTTTCCGGCTCTGCCGCCCATATCGTAATATCCGGGTACTGCGCCTTTAACACTTCCCCGATGCCGGTAATCGTACCGCCCGTGCCGATGCCGGAACAAAAGCCATGTATCGGGCCTTCTGTCTGTGCCAGAATCTCAACCCCGGTATGGTATTTGTGTGCCATTGGATTTGCAGGATTTTCAAACTGCTGGGGCACGAATACATTCGGGTCTTCCTCTGCCATCCTCAGTGCTGTTTTCATGCATTCTTCAATACAGGCTCCGATATTCCCGGCATCATGGATAAGCACCAGCTGCGCGCCGTAATGCTGGACAAGCTTCCTGCGCTCCTCACTGACCGAATCCGGCATGATAATCCGGGTCTTATAGCCGCGCACGGCTCCGATTAACGCAAGGCCGATGCCCTGATTGCCGCTGGTCGGCTCTACAATAATCGTATCTTTATGTATTCTGCCTTCTTTTTCTGCCCGCTCAATCATCTGGTATGCCGTCCTTGTTTTAATGGAGCCGCCGACATTCAGTCCCTCAAATTTTACAAGCACCTGTGCGCAGTCTTTCGGAACCATTCTGTTTAAGCGTATCATGGGCGTATGCCCCATGGCATCTAATATATTTTCGTAAATCATGGATTATCCTCTTTCTGTCTGATTTTTCACTGTTCTTTACTATATCATACTCTGGCTGCTTCGTAAATATGTAATTTGGATTCGCGTTGCAGCTCTGACGAGAAAAAATTTTTATATTAAAAAACCTCCCTTTTTTGAGGGAAATGCGAGATAATAGAGTTGTCAAACAAACTATTTTTTCGCAAGCCCCAGAAAGAAAGGAGGTTTTCATTAAGAAAACGAAAGAAAAAGTCACCAGAGCAGAAGCAAGGAAACACCTGGCCCAGTTTCATCTTTCGTGTGAACTGTTAAAGGTGATCAGGCGTTTTTTCCCGGATCTGCTGTCCCTGCTGAAGCAGATCCAGGATCCGCGGGACCAGAGATATATCACTTACCAGAGCCAGGTCCTGCTGATGACAAGGATTCTTTCCTCTATATTTTACCTCAGCAGCATGCGGAAAACAAGTGAAGAATTCAATTGTGAAAAAGTAATCGAGAACATCGGGTATCTTAGCGGCCAGGAGCTGAAAGAACTGCCGTACTGGGAGATAATCAACAACGACCTGAAAGGGGCGCGACCGGAAGAACTGCAGGATACGGTATGCAGGCTTGTGAAGGGCCTGATAAGCAGCAGGGCGTTTGAAAAGAGCAGGATCCGCGGGAGATACTGGCAGATAATCATAGACGGGACGCAGCTGTACAGCAGCTGGGAGAAGCCAGAGGGGAAATGTCAGCACCGGGCGCGTAACAGGGGTACGGAAAAGGAATACACAGAATATTATTATTACGTGCTGGAAGCGAAAATCATGCTGCGCCCGGAGATCTGCGTGAGCATCATGACGGAGTTTGCAGAGAACCAGGAGGAATCGGAGAAGCAAGACTGCGAGCTGAAAGCGTTTTACCGCCTGATAAGACGGCTGCGGGAAAGATTCCCGATGCTGCCGATGCGCGTCTGCGGGGACAGCCTGTATGCCTGTGATAATTTTTTCAGGGAATGCAGGGAAGCCGGGCGCAGCTACCTGCTGCGCTTTAAGGAAGGCAGCAGCATCTACGGGGAATACCAGAAATTAAGGAAGCTGGAAGACAATTATCAGGAGGAGAAGTATCTGGTGCCGGAAAAGAATGGCGGGAAAGGCAGAAGGGAGCGGGAAGAAAAAACGGTATGGCATGACTATGTGACTGGGATTGCGTATGAAGGGCACCAGGTGAGCTTTATAGAGAGAGGGGAAAGCGGGAAGGGAAAATACCCGTTTTATTTCCTGACAGACCTGCCCATAACGAAAAGGAGCGTAAAGGAACTGTCAGAGGCCGGAAGAAGAAGGTGGGTGATCGAGAATGAAGGGTTTAATACCCAGAAAAACCACGGCTACAATCTGGGGCACCGTTTCAGCCACAATTACCAAGCATGGAAAAACCATTATTACCTGATACAAATAGGCCATATGATCTCGCAGATCATAGAGGCGTGGGAGAAATTATGGGAAAAAGTGAAGCAGAGCAGGGAGCAGAAACACCGGAGGCTGCTGGAAGCGTGGAAACAGGAGCGGCTGAAAGAATGCATGACAGGAGAGAAGTTCCAAGTCAGATTTGAATGGTGACGGCTTGAAGCAGGTCTGAGGGTTTATAGGTATCCCTTGAACAACCTAAATACATTATACAAGGAGGTGAAGGGAGGCATGGAAGCGACAACAGAACAGCGAAATATGCGGACAGGCTGGGAAACTATTGTCTTTTTTTAAAGCAATCGAAAGACGGCTGAAAAAAAGAATAGAAATTCTGGCTCAGATAACTATAAAAAAGTTTACTCGTCAGAGCTGCCCTCCCTCAGATACGCTTGAAAAAGAGCAGATGCTTTAGTATAATGGAAGCATGGCAGAGACAGGAATCTGATAGGATGTCTGCCATTCATGAGAAAGGCGGTAGATGCCATTGAAAGCAGATACGATCACAAAGGATTATGTTAAAGATGCAGGCGTGTTTGCCGATATTTTTAATTACTATATTTACGGAGGGCGGCAGGTGATCCTGCCGGAGCAGCTTACAGAGCGTGACTCCACTAAGATCGCGCTGCCATACGGTGCGGACGGCGCAGTGGTTCCTGTTCAGAAATTCCGTGATGTGCAGAAGTTGTATGCGGCAATGACGGACGGAAAGATTGAATATGTCCTTTATGGAGCGGAGAACCAGGCCGAAATTCATTATGCCATGGCTGTGAAGAATAATCTTTATGATGCGCTGGAGTATGC
>CAJTSV010000025.1:29567-39708 GCA_910579075.1 uncultured Eubacterium sp. | reverse complement strand
GGGGTTTTTACGAGAAGCCTTCTGCATAACAATTGTTACAGAAATGTTATGCAAAAAAGGCTGCTGCTGGGAGGAGAATACGTGTATTATGAAAAAATAATTATCGGGGCCGGTATTTACGGGCTGTATGCGGCGCTGCACAGCGCCAGGAAGGGGCAGTCCGTGCTTGTGCTCGAGCGCGACCCGCAGCCGTTTTCAAGGTCTGTCTATATTAACCAGGCCCGGGTTCACCAGGGGTATCATTATCCGCGCTCCCTGTCAACTGCCATGAAATCAGCCGGGTATTTTGAACGCTTCTGCAGGGATTATGCATTCTGCATCAACCGGGAATTTGACCAGATTTATGCGACATCCAGCCAGTATTCGTGGACAAGCGGAAAACAGTTTGCGGAATTTTGCAGGGCGGCGGGCATTCCCTGCAGGGAGCTTGTCCCGGATTTGTATTTTCGCGGGGGCATGTGTGACGGCGCGTTCCTGGCCAGGGAATATACCTATGATGCAATGCTGTTAAAGGATTATTTTCTGGAACAGCTGCGTGCATATCCAAAGAACGTATCGCTGCAATGCGGGACGGATATCCGGCGCATGGAACAGCTGCAGGATATGTATGCGGTCTTTACGGCGGACGGGAAAGAATACCGTTCCGGTTTTGTCCTGAACGCAGCCTATGCCGGGACAAACCAGGTTCTGCATATGGCCGGGTATGAGAAATTTGAAATCAAGTATGAACTGTGCGAAATTATTTTGTGCGACGTAAATGAAAATCTGCGCGGCATTGGATTTACGGTAATGGACGGCCCGTTTTTTTCGATTATGCCATTTGGAAAAACAGGCCTGCATTCCCTGACGGCGGTTTCGTTTACGCCTCATATGACCAGTTATGGGGAGCTGCCGGAATTTGACTGCCAGGCACGCAGCGGGAATTACTGTTCCAAGCTGCGGCTTGGCAATTGCAATGACTGTCCGGCAAAGCCTGCGACTTCCTATTCTTATATGTCCCGGCTGGCACGCAAATATATCCGGGATGAATACAGCTTTTCCCTGAATCAGACGCTGTTTTCCATGAAGCCGATTCTGGTAAGTTCCGAGCTGGATGACTCCAGGCCGACCGTTATCCGCACAAGCTCACAAAAGCCGGTATTTGTCAGTGTGCTTTCCGGAAAAATCAATACAGTATACGACTTAGACGAGGTTTTGGAATGATGGAATATTTAAAATGGAAAGAAAAAAATTTTGTTTCCGCGGTTATCTATGTACATAATGCAGAAGCGTATATCGAAGCTTTTCTCAGAGCGGTTATGGACGTGCTGCAAAACAGCTTTGAGCATTCGGAAATCATCTGCATCAATGATGCTTCCAGCGACCGCAGCCTGGAAAGAATCCGCAGCGCAGGCACAGGAGACGGAGAAGCCGTCAGCGTTTCGGTCGTAAACATGGGCTGCTTTCATGGGAAGGAAGCAGCGATGAATGCCGGAACAGACCTTGCAATCGGGGATTTTGTATTTCAGTTTGACAATGCGCAGCTGGATTTTGACCGCAGCGTGATTCTGGATGTCTATCACCGCTCCCTGCAGGGGGCAGACATTGTAAGCGCATCGGCAGATTGCAGGGAACGGTTTTCGTCAAGGCTGTTCTACCGTGTGTTTGGCTGCTTTGCGGATATGCAGGACAGGCTGGCGAAAGCTTCCGTATTCTGAGCCGCAGGGCCATTAACCGGGCCTGTTCCATGGAAGGGGCGTTTTTATACCGCAAAGCGGTCTATGCAGCCTGCGGACTGAAAACAGTCCATGTCAGGTACCCGGTCTGCGGCACGCACAAAAGGGATTACAGCCCGCAGGAAGCACGCTGCCGGTTCCGCCTGGCGGCAGATTCCCTGATTCTGTTTACAGAGCTTGGGTACCGGTTTTCCATGGCAATGACAGCGGTTATGATGTTTTTATCTATCGGAATGGCGGCCTATTCCCTTGTGACCTATCTGGTTATGAAACCGGTGGAAGGCTGGACGACGACAATACTTTTCCTTTCGGCTGCGTTTTTCGGCCTGTTCGGGGTGCTGACGGTGATTATCAAATACCTGCAGCTTTTGTCCGGCATGGCCTTTAAGAAAAACCGGTACGGGTTTGAAAGCATTGAAAAATTAACCGGACAGGGGAGGGAATCATGAACATACTGGCAGGATATACAGGCTTTGTGGGCAGCAATATTCATGCGGCTGCATCGTTTGATTTGTTATGCAGCTCGAAAAATATTCAGGAAGCGTATGGCAAAAGACCGCAGCTGCTTGTTTATGCTGGAGTGCGCGCGGAAAAATATCTGGCTGCCCATGAGCCGCAGAAAGACCTGGCCCACATCCTGCAGGCAGAAGAAAATATTGCACAGATTCAGCCGGAAAAGCTGGTGCTGATTTCGACCATCGATGTATACGGGACGGCGCAGCACTTCGATGAAACATCGCAGATTGACGCTGCAAAGCTTAAGCCTTACGGCCTTCACAGATACCAGCTGGAGCAGTGGGTGAGGGAGCATTATCCGGATGCCCTGATTATCCGGCTCCCGGCCCTTTATGGAAAAAATATCCGCAAAAACTTTATTTATGATTATATGAACCGGATTCCCTCTATGCTGCATGAGGATAAAATGGAGCAGCTGGAAGCAGCCAGCCCCGGGCTGAAGGCCTGCTATGAACGGCAGGAAAACGGGTTTTACCGGCTGCTGCCTTTTACAGGAACCGGAAAAGAAAGCATTTTCAGGCAGAAAAAGGCGCTGGAACAAAAATTCAGGAAGGCAGGCTTTAGCGCGCTGCATTTTACGGACAGCAGGAGCACATTTCAGTTTTACGGCTTATCCAGGCTGTGGGGCGATATCCAGACAGCACTGCGGGAAGGGCTTGCACTGTTTCTGCCCGTGACAGAGCCAGTCCGCGCATCGGAAATTTATGAATATTTATCCGGGGAGACGTTTGTCAATGAAACCGGGACACTGGCCTGCTATGACTGCCGCACCCGTTACGCCGGGCTTTTTGGCGGCAGAGGCGGGTATCTGGAAACAAAGGCAGAGGTGCTGGAGCATGTCCGGGAATTTGTAAACGGTACAATGCAAAAGGATGATGAATCCGGCTGTGTTGTCCCAAAATAGAACTGCAGGAGGCAGGAATGGTACAAAAAGTTTTGGGTGCAGGATATATCAGATGGGGCTTAAAAGCGCTGTTTCTGACTCTGCCGGCATCAGCAGTGTTGCAGGCGGCTTGCAGGCAGGGTGTTTCAAAAGGGTATTTTCAGCTGCTGGCGGTTCTGCTGCTGTCGGCGGCGCTATGCTATGCCGTCTGCAGATTTGAGGTGCTGTGGGAATCTTTTTCACAGTGCAGGAAAAAGCGGGGACTTTCTTATGCAGTATTTGGAGCCGTATCATTTGCGCTGCTGTATCATCCGCTGGATGCAGGGAAGGTACAGGTTCGTGATTTTGAGCGGGTGATTGGAGCCGGGATGGCAGCCGGCATAGATGTGTCCAGAAGGATTCACAGCTTTTATCTCTGGTTTTTGGTATTTGGTGCTGCGGCAGTACTGTTTTTTATAAGCAGTGATTATGAATGGTATCTTGGAAATGTAAATGCGGTATGCATCCAGGCAGGAGCCGGGCTGCAGGATGTATCGATGTGCATTCTGGAAGGAGATTAATGGGAATGGTCTTTAAACGGCAGGAAGGCGTGCCGGAATACGCATGCTTTGCATTTGAGCAAAAGAAGAAGGATTATGTTCTGCTGATTCCGGTCATCAACGAGGGGCGCAGGATTTTAAAGGAATTAAAAAGAGCTGTGAAATACCATGTGGCGGATGCAGCAGACATTGTTATCTGTGACGGCGGCTCATCGGATGGGAGCACACAGAAAAAAAGGCTGCAAAGGCTCGGGGTAAATACCCTGCTTGTAAAGCAGGACAGCGGGCGGCAGGGGGCACAGCTGCGCATGGGCATTTCGTGGGCCCTGCAGCGCGGATATCAGGGCATTCTTACCATAGACGGGAATAACAAGGACAGCATTGAGGATGTCCCGCATTTTATTCAAAAGCTGCAGGAAGGGTATGATTTTGTGCAGGGCTCCAGGTTTAGAAAGGGCGGCAGGGCTGTGCGGACACCGCTTATCCGGCTGCTTGCCGTCAGGCTTATCCATGCGCCGGTTATTTCCCTGACAGCGGGGCAGAGGTTTACGGACACGTCAAATGCGTACAGGGCTTATTCCGCAGCAGGATCATTTTGCCGGCATTGCCGTTTATTTCGCCGGACGTACACAGGACAGCAGCATCACGATAACGATTCTGGATAAAAAAGACGGTTCGAATGGACGTGTCTTGGATGAAATTTGTACAGATGGAAGCAGAATCGGGGAAAATGCCTGGTACCGGGCTTATGCAGGGCATTCCCTGAAAAAAGGAGAGCGGTATGGCATTCGGATTTCAGCCCAGGGCTGCATGGAATATCCCAAAATACCGCTTGTCGTTTCCAATTACCGGCCGCCGGAAGCCTCAGCCGGGGATGCGCTGCTTTGCTTTGCATATGCCAGGCCGACGTTCGGGTTTTGCGAAAAAGTGCTGTTATCGATGTTTTTATTTTCCGGGCTTCTTCTGGCAGAATGGGCGCTGACAGAAGGATTCTGGAAGCAGGAAAGCCGCAGGAAGCTGCTGGCGCAGGCAGGCGGCGTGCTGTTTCTGTGCACGGTACTGTCCTGGAACTTTATGTATAATTCCATGGACAATTTAAACACCATGTTTGCGGGATTTCAGAGTGACTCGGATGCCCTTGTATCAGAAATGATAGCAGGAGACCAGAGGGGCGCGGCCGTTTCATACACGGGATTCGGGCTGGGGCGGATTGCATCAGTGGGAAATTCCTTTGCAAATGACGGCACATCCTGGCAGAATGGCTATTCCTGTGACAGGGCGGCCGTGCTTCTGCCATCCAATGAATATACAAGGCTGTATGCAGTACCGGGAAACTTTGCGGTATTTCCAAAAGGCGGCCGGTTTCAAATTACAGATATCGCGGATGACGGTGCGGGACGGACCGTTTTTCTGGATGCGCAAAAGCCGTTAAGGGAAATCAAATATGGAAGCCTGTCGGATATCCGTTTTCTGGATAAGAATGCGGTTTTGCTTCCAGGGGCGGTGTTTCAGGCCCCGTACCGTTCCCAGTACGGCCTGCAGGGAAAAATATTCTTGCGCATGGCCCGGTTTCTGGATGAGGAAGACTGCATTTCCATACTGGAGCTGTTTAACTGCGCAGCACTGTCAGTGGTGTGCGTGCTGCTTGTGCTGCTGATTGGAAAGAAGCATGACCGGATTCTGGCGGGATGCTTCTATATCACATTCTGGCTGTCGCCATGGGTTGTGTCTTTTGCAGGGAGCTTATACTGGACTGCGTTTTTATGGTTTGTGCCGATGCTGGGCGGGCTTGCATGCTCGGTCTGGATAGAAAACCGCTGGGTGTGCAGGATAGAGACAGCAGGCATAGGTTTTGCCGTATTTTTAAAATGCCTGTGCGGCTATGAGTACCTGTCTTCCATCATGACAGGGGCCGTATTGTTTCTGGCTGTGGATTTTGCCGTGGCGGTGCATGAAAAAAACGGGAAGCGAGCAGCGCTGGCATTGCGGGTGATTCTGTATGCCGGACTTGCGGCTGTGGCCGGGTTTGTGCTTGCGCTCAGCATCCATGCCCCGTTAAAAAGCGGCGGCAGCGTATGGGAAGGCATCCGGATTATTTTTGAGCAGGACCTGCTGCGGCGCACGGGCGGTGCGGATTTAAACAGCTTTGATGCCGTATACTGGGATTCTTTTAATGCATCAGCCTGGTCTGTCTTTTGCCGGTATTTTCATTTTGGGACACAGGTTCTGGCAGGCATTCCGGGCAATCTGTTTCCGCTGCTGTGCGTGGTGCCGTTAGCTGTGTTTGTTTATGACGGGATGCATAAAAAGCTGGATATTGCGGAAGCAGCCCTGTATGCAGCCTCGTTTTTTGCGGCTGTTTCCTGGTTTGTCCTGGCAAAAGCGCATTCGCATATCCATACGCATATGAATTATGTGCTCTGGTATTTCGGGTTTGTGCAGGCTTGCCTGTATATTCCGCTGAAACGGGTCTGTAAAAGATACAGATTTTATTTGCATAAATAGGTTTTTATCCATACATAGATTTTTTGAATAGGGGGAGATAAATATTGGGATTCAGGTTATCGCTTTCAAATATTGCCTGGGCAGCAGAAGATGATGAAGCAGTATACCAGCTTATGGCACAGCATGGATTCCAGGGGCTGGAAATTGCACCGGCAAGAATTATGGGGGAACGGCCGTATGAAGCCATAGAGCAGGCAGCAGGCTGGGCTGAAAGCCTTGCGTCGCGCTATGGGTTTTGCATTCCTTCCATGCAGTCTGTCCTGTATGGAAGGACGGAGAATCTGTTTGGAACGCATAAAGAACGGCTGTTTCTGCTGGAATACCTGAAACAGGCCGTCTGTTTTGCTGCGTCCGCCGGATGCAGGAACCTCGTGTTCGGGTGTCCGAAAAACCGGATGATTCCAAAAGGTACAGGCGCGCTGGAAGCAGAATCGCTGGCGGAAAGCTTTTTTCGTGAAATCGGGGATTATGCGTATGAACGGGGCACGGTAATCGGGCTGGAAGCAAATCCGCCGTCCTGCCAGACAAATTTTATGAACGATACAAAAGAAGTGCTGGAATTTGTGAAAAGGACGGCATCCAGGGGCCTGCGGCTGAATCTGGACACGGGCACGGTAATCGAAAATGGCGAAGATATCCGGTGCCTGGCATCGAACGTGCACCTGATAAGCCATGTCCATATCAGTGAGCCGGGGCTTGCGCCGCTGGTAAAACGAAAGCTGCATGCGCAGCTGGCATCACTGCTGGAAAGGGAGCATTACAGCGGGTTTGTTTCGGTGGAAATGCGAAAAGGCTGCAGCAGCGGGCAGATTGGGGAAATCATGGAGTATGTCAGGTCCGTATTTGCAGATACGAAAGCCTTGTGATGCAAAAAATGGGAACATGGCATAAAAAAGCTGCCTGCATCCGGTTTGCCGGATGCGGGCAGCCTTTTTTGCATGTCCTGCAATTAGAAGTCTGTCAGGTCAGCCCCGCGTTTTTCTAAGAATGCGCTCATGCCTTCCTGCTTGTCATGTGTAGAGCAGGTTACGCCGAACAGGTTTGCTTCCATTTCAACGGCGTTTTTGATGTCCATGTCATAGCCGTTATTGATGGCTGCTTTTGCAATCGATACGGCATAGCTGCCCTTGGAAACAATCTTTTCTGCCATTTTCTTTGCAGCCGGCATTAATTCTTCTGCCGGTACAACCTTGTTTACGAGGCCGATGCGGTAAGCTTCGTCTGCCTTGATGTTGTCGCAGGTAAAAATCAGTTCCTTTGCGCGTCCCATGCCTACCAGGCGTGCAAGACGCTGTGTGCCGCCAAAGCCCGGGATAATGCCAAGGCCGCATTCCGGCTGTCCGAACAGTGCGTTGTCAGAAGCAATGCGGATATCGCAGGCCATGCAGATTTCGCATCCGCCGCCAAGTGCAAAGCCGTTTACAGCTGCGATGGTTACCTGGCGCATGTTCATTAATTTGAAGAACGGAACGGAAGCACGCATGCCGAATGCGCGGGCCTGTGCAGCAGTAAAGTTTACCATTTCAGCGATGTCAGCACCAGCTACAAAGGACTTGAAGGCATTGCCTTTTTTATCCGGGCCGCCTGTTAAAATAACAACCTTGACATCGTCCCTTGCTTCGATTTCCGTCAGGACAGTGTTCAGCTCGTCTAAGGTCTCGCTGTTTAAGGCGTTCAGCGCTGCAGGCCTGGAAATGGTCAGCACTGCAATCTGGTTTTCAACTTCGAGTTTTAAGTTGTTCATTTTTGATTCCTCCTAAAGAATATGTAGTTAAGATTTCATAATTATAATGTATAACTTTGTTAAAGATATGTCAATAAAAATACGGCATTATACCGGTATTTTTTAAGGGAATCCCGTATTAATATAGCATGGAGCCGGTGGCAGAATTACCAGACTATATTTTAGAGAGGATTCAGGCATGGAAAACAGGATAAGGGTAAAAAAATGGAGCGCGGCAGTTCTGCTTGGAATTTTTCTGGCGGGAATGCTGCCGCTGTATTCTGTACAGGCGCAGCAGGCAGATATGAATACGATGGTATCAGCAGCGGCGCAGATTTTATATAACAACGAGGGCAGCTATAATTCGGTCAATCCAAACGATAACGGGGCCGTTTCCATAGGAAAGCTGCAGTGGCACGGCTGGCGTGCGCTTGCGCTGCTCCAGTCGATTGTGTCAGCCAATGAGGAGCAGGCCAAAAGCCTTTTGGGCAGCACGCTTTACAAAGAGGTCGTCCAGACCGATGATACGACCAGATGGAGCACGAGAAAGCTGACCACACAGGAAGCAGCGGCAGTGCGCAAATTTCTGGCTACGGATGAGAGCAAGGCAGCGCAGGACACGCTGGCTGTGAAGGATATCACAGGCTATATCGAACAGGGACAGCGGCTTGGCATCCAGAATGCGCCGGCACTTGTATATTTTGCAGATATTGCAAACCAGGGCGGAGCCGGGGCATCCGGGCGTGTGGGGACTTCCGCGGCAAAAGCGGCAGGCAGCTATGAAGCCGTGACGCTCAATGAGATGCATATAGCGGCAGTCTGCGATTCTGTCATGGGGGCATACGCAAGCCGCAGGTTTGCGACTTACAAATATGCGGCCGGCCTTGGCTGGGCTTACTGCAATGCCGGTGATTCCTATATTCCGTCAGATTATGTCTCCTCGACGGACAGCGGGACTGCATGGGTGCAGCGCGCGTTAAATACAAGCATGAATGCCGGGCTGGATATTACCGATACGTATGACCAGGCGACCAAGGACGCAGTCATTCAGTTTCAGGCAGAAAAGAAGCTGGAAATAGACGGATTTTCCGGCAGGGACACCATTATTGCACTGATGAAGGCTGTCCTTCCTGTCATGCAGGCGCAAAACCCTGGCACGCCGCCGATTAATCCGGGCGGCAGCACGAATCCGGACACATCGACGGACAATCCGGGCGGCAGCACGAATCCTGGTACATCCACAGATAATCCAGGAAGCAGCACGAATCCGGGCACATCGACGGATTCACCGGAATTAAATCCGCCTGTGGAAGAACCGGACGAGCCGCAGGAGGAGCCTTTGAAAGAAACCATATTAAAGGCACCGAAAAAAAGCTATGCCGTGAATGATACACACAAAGCGTTTATGCTGGAAGTTACAAGCAGCCATACGATTGTTCCAATCCGGTATGCATCTTCGAATGAGTCGGCAGTCACAGTCCGCCGGGACGGCCAGGTAAAAATCGTGGGTGCCGGGACGGCGCAGATTACCGCATCCCAGGAAGAAGGCGGCGGGTATAAAGGAGCGCAGCTTCAGATTTCCATTACGGTTTATTCTACAGATCCGTCTGATTACGCCGTGCCGTCGGGAGCGCTTTACGCAGAAAAAAATATGAAAAAGAGCCATGTCCAGTGGCTGCAGGCAGCGCTGATTCAGCTGGACGGGGCGGATATTACGGTCAATGGCACGTGGTCCGGGACAATGACGCGTCTTGTGACGGATTTTCAGAAAAAATGCAAAATCGGGGCAGACGGAATCGCAGGAGACCAGACCAAGGATATTATCAAAAATATGCTGGCTGTCCAGGCGAAAAAGCCGCAGGCATCGGCTGCGAAAAGCGGCAGTACGAAGACCGTCAGCTGGAAAAAATATACAAAGGCAAACCGGGTTTATATTTACCGCAGGGAAAAAGGCGGTTCGTTTAAACGGATTAAGACAATCACAAATATGAAAAAGACCAGCTATCAGGATAAGACAGCCAAAAAGGGAACGTCTTATACCTATGCGGTGCGTTACGGATATGTACAGGGAAAGATAACGGTAAAAGGGCCGGCATCCCAAAATCTGTAACAGCATATGAATTCATAAGAGAAAGAACAGGAGATATTATGTTAAAGGATTATCCGCTTGGCCCGCTCGTTGCGCCCCTGCTCGAATGGTACCCAGCGCATGCGAGGGTGCTTCCATGGAGAAGCAGGCCGGAGCCGTACCGGGTATGGG
>CAJTSV010000025.1:29323-29530 GCA_910579075.1 uncultured Eubacterium sp. | reverse complement strand
GCAGTCAAGCCTTATTTTGAGCGTTTTCTTGCCGAACTGCCTGACATTGCGTCGCTTGCGCAGTGCCCGCAGGAGAAGCTGTTAAAATTATGGGAAGGACTTGGCTACTACAGCCGCGTGCGGAATATGCAGGCGGCTGCCTGCACGGTTATGGAAGAATACGGCGGCAGCCTTCCGGCTGATTTTGAACAGCTGCTGAAATTAAAA
>CAJTSV010000025.1:29056-29301 GCA_910579075.1 uncultured Eubacterium sp. | reverse complement strand
CTTCCATTGCATTTGGCATCCCGGTTCCGGCGGTAGATGGAAATGTGCTGCGGATTTTGATGCGTGTATCGGAAGATGATTCCGACATTATGAAGCAGTCCGTAAAAATGCAGGCAGAACGGCTGCTGCAGCCGGTTATTCCAAAAGGGCAGGCTGCGGTATTTACACAGGCCATGATGGAGCTTGGAGCTACGGTCTGCGTCCCGAACGGGGAGCCGGGGTGCGCACAGTGCCCGTGGCAGCCG